>JACRAO010000049.1 GCA_016213345.1 Bdellovibrio sp.
AACGAAAACTTATCCCCACATCCCGATCTCCAATGTGGGTGCCAAACAGAATACAAGCCAGAATAATATTTAGATTCTGCTCAAAGCAGAATCTATTTAACCCAAAACCGGCCACTTCCGTTTCGCATACTCTTCATCATGCACTTTTTGCATCACTCCTAAAACATGATCATAAATTCGTTGATTATTATCATTATCTGTTTGCGCGGGATCCCACATAGATTCAACGTCAATAGCCGGTAATATCCGAAACGTCATCTTTGACGGCATTGGAACAAAAATAGAAATAAATGCAAGCGGCGCAACCGCTAATGGAAACAGTGTAAAGACACCAGAAACCACACACCATAAAAAAAACAAGGAACGAATTGTAATGGGCAATCCATGAAGACGAAATTTTTCTTTTAGCCCAAGTTTTTCTGCAATTTCTTCTCCCCTATGTAAAATCACATAACTTTCATGTGCGCCAACACTCACAATAGGAACAATAGGCACCTTGGCTCTTATTGCCAGCTTTACAAATCCCTTTCTTTCAAAAAAATTAATCTTCTTGCGTTCAGTAAACGGACGAAAAGATTCTTTTTCTCCACCTGGATACACTAAAAGCGAGTAATCACGAGTAAGCGCTTCATAAGCTACTTCGGGGTCTGCAGGAACTGCGCCAATTCTTGGCGTGAGCCACCTAAAAAAAGGGTTATTAAGAGCTATCCCGTGCGCCAATCCCAATGCTCTTTTTGAGCCTTTATATCGCTTCCACCATGCATGAAAAAGCATCAAAACCTCAAAAGTGAGCAAACCATTATGGTTTCCTACAAATAAAACCGTGCGCTCAGGAATATTTTCCCAACCCGTCATTTCACAGCGAAAATAATGTCGATACAGCCCTTCTAAAAACGGAGCCAATTTTTCTGCAAACTCTGGATCTATTCTCCCCAAATCTCTAAAAAGTCTTCTCTTCTGTGCTGTTGTGACCATATTTGACTAACTCCCCATCACACTTAGCTAATGCTATGAGTAATTAATTTTGCGCTATTAGTCAACAGGATTATTGCTGGATTACAATCTCTTATGGCATTTCCTCAATACCACTGCGTGCCCACAACCCAGTAATGCGGCAAGTTAAGTAGGTTTTTATAAACTCTTCTAGCTCTCCATCTAATGTTTTTTCTGCTTGCGAGGTAGTATAGCCAGTACGGTGGTCCTTGACCATCTTATATGGATGCAAAACATAAGATCTAATTTGGCTACCCCATGCTATGTCTTTCTTGGATTCTTCGATTTCAGCTTGTTTTTTTCTTTGTTCTTCTAAATATCTTTCATACAGCCTTGAACGTAAAACTTTCATGGCCAAATCTCTGTTTTTAATTTGTGAACGCTCTTGTTGGCAAGTTACAACAATCCCAGTTGGCAAATGCGTGAGCCTAACTGCCGAATCTGTTGTATTCACTCCCTGCCCTCCTTTTCCACCTGCGCGATAAACATCTACACGTATTTCATTTGGTTGAATCACGATCTCAAAATCATCATCGGCCTCAGGTGTAATAAACACGCTAGCAAAAGATGTGTGCCGCCTAGCATTCGAATCAAAAGGAGAAATACGAACCAAACGGTGCACTCCTGCCTCTGATTTTAATAAACCATAAGCGTAAGAACCAGAAACAGACAAAGTCGCATTTTTAATCCCAGCCTCTTCACCCACTAAAACGTCAATGAGACCAATCTTAAATCCCTTTCGTTCCGCCCATCTACTATACATCCTAAGAAGCATCTGTGCCCAATCTTGTGACTCTGTGCCTCCGGCTCCTGCATTAATCATTAATATCGCGTTTTTAGAGTCTGCTTCCTCAGAAAGCATAGTTTGAAATTCTACCTGAGTGAGTTTGTGATATAACGCATCTAAAGACTGGCAAACTTCGCTAAAAACAGTATCATCTTTTTCTTCTTGTGAAAGTCCAAACAATGTTTGAACGTCTTGATATTGTTTTTCAAACTCAAAAAAGTCCTTAAGCTCTTGTTCAAAGAAAGCTTTTTCTTTTGTTAAAATTTTTGCTTTTCTGTTATCTTTCCAAAAATCACTACCAGCCTCAAGCAACGTGATTTCTTGAATACGCTTTTGTTTGTTAGCTGGGTCAAAGCGAACCTCGTATAAAATCAAGCTTGCACTTTAATTCGCCGAGTTTGTCTTTAATTTCCTTAATTTCCTTAGGCATTTCGTTAGGATCTATAAAATCAATCATACTAATGTTTATTACCTGATTGCGCTCGTTCAATCAAGCCTATTTTATTTAATAAAATCTTTTCCCATTTGGACATTTGCTTTGCTTGAGTGTTATTTTTTGTATGATCAAACCCCAGTAAATGCAAAACCCCATGCGTTATTAGTACTTGCAGCTCTGTCTTTAACGAATGCGAAAATCTTCGGGCTTGTCTCTTTAGAATAGGCAAACAAATCACAAGCTCACCCAAATAACCATGTCTAAAAAATTCTTTTGGTGCAGGAAAACTCAATATATCTGTGGTTCTATTCTTGTTAAGATATCTAGCATTTAAGCTCTTAATCTGCGTTAAACCTACGATTTTTATATCTACTTTCCACAAACCAGAAGTACATTTTTTGGATAATGCAGGACATGTCTGCACTAAACACAAAATCTTTTTAACTTCCTTAGTTGCAAGTTTTTCATATATGTTGGCAGAATGCATAGCACCATGATATCACCTTTTTGTATGCCAAGAAAACTATCACCTAAAACAGAAATTTTAGTTCACTTAATTGAAACTGTAACAAAATTGCGAGCTCTAGATGGCTGTCCTTGGGACCGGGCGCAGACTTTTCAAAGCTTAAGGCAATACCTTATTGAAGAAGCTTATGAAACTTTAGATGTTTTAGATCAGCTTGATACACCTAAAAAATTAAAAAATAAAACTATTCGAAAGGCATTTCAAGAAGAACTAGGCGATCTCCTCATGCAAATACTTTTACATGCAGAAATAGCAAAGGAGAAAAAAGCTTTCGATATATACGACATCGCTCAAGAACTTGACAATAAACTCATTCGCAGACACCCTCATGTTTTTGGTAGCAAAAAAGTTTATAGTGAAGACGCTGCATTTAAAAACTGGGAAAAACAAAAAGCAAAAGAAAAAGACGCAAAAAACAGTATTTTAGATGGCTTACCCAGGGCACTTCCAGCGTTACAAAAAGCTTCACGTGTGATCGAAAAAGTTACTAAGGTTGGATTTCAGTGGAAGGATCTCCTTGGCCCACTTGAAAAAGTACAAGAAGAACTTGAAGAACTAAAAGAAGAAATCTTGCTATCTAAAAAGCACGGTCAAAAAAACAAGTTAGCAGGAGAACTTGGAGATCTCTTTTTTTCTTTATGTAACTTGTCTTTTTTATTGAAAATCAATCCTGAAGATGCATTAAGAGCTACGCTTTTGAAATTTGAAAATCGCTTTAGATTTATAGAGAAGAAATTAAAAACTCTTGAAAAAACACCAGAAGAATCTACACTAGAAGAAATGGATCATTTTTGGCGCGAAGCAAAAATAAATGAAGCAAAACTACGCGAGTGTGAAGAAAACGCAGGCACTCTATGAATCTTAAAAAAGGAGTGTTATCCATCCATACACGTGAGCAAAAAAAAGTCTTCATGTTATGGGGTCTCACTGGAGGTGTGGCTTGTGGCAAGAGCACTGTTGCAAAAATATTTGAAGAAAATAAAATCCCAGTCATTGACGCCGATCACATAGCACATGAGCTGGTCTTACCTGGTGGATTAGGGTATGAGGCCATTATTCAGCGTTTTGGCACATCGGATCGTGCGTGGTTAAGAAAAACAGTTTTTAATGATCAAAAAGCCAAAGAAGATTTAGAAGCTATTTTACACCCCCTAATCCAAACGGAAAGCTTGCGTATAATGCGTGAACTTCAGAAAACAAATCCACAAAGTCCAATTATTTACGAAGCTGCGCTCTTAGTAGAAAAAAAGAAAGCAGATGAGTTTGAAGGGCTCATTGTAGTGGAAGCACCTAGGGAACTGCGTAAAAAAAGACTCATAAAACGCGATCAGCTATCTGAAGACATGGCAGAAAAAATTTTTGCATCCCAAACTTCAGACGAAGAAAGAA
>JACRAO010000050.1 GCA_016213345.1 Bdellovibrio sp.
AGTAATGTCTTAACTTTATTTATTACAATAGACTACTATTTGGTCCAATATAATGATAATTGACAACTTATGTGTCTATTGTTTACAATTAATAAGCGTGGTTATTTGAATGTACCTTGAAAGAATTCCAGGAGAAATCTCGCCTTTATGAATAATAAAAATCATAAAAACTCCAGTTGAACAATCACGAATATTATGATCTAGTGATGTTACTTTGAAAAACCATGGCCCTAAAAATCATAACTCCAATGGTAAAATTGAAATTCTTGTGGGCGACATCACAAAACAAAATGTTGACGCAATTGTTAATGCAGCAAATACAACACTATTGGGCGGAGGCGGTGTAGATGGTGCAATTCACACAGCAGCGGGACCTGAACTATTAAAAGAATGTGAAAAACTTGGTGGCTGTTCCACAGGAAAAGCTAAGATCACTAAAGGCTTCAATCTACCTGCCAAATGGGTTATTCACACAGTGGGACCAGTTTGGAGCGGAGGACAATACAATGAAAAATTTGTACTTACCTCTTGTTATCAAAACTGTCTAAAACTGGCTGAGGAATATCAAATTAAAACTCTAGCCTTTCCTTCAATTAGCACTGGCGCGTATCGCTTTCCAATCACTGAAGCATCAGAAATAGCACTTAGAGAAATCAAAAAGCATCTTGATCAAAAAAGCTCTCAAATAGAAAAAGTTCTTATTGTCTGTTTTGATGAAAAAACTTACCTGCATTATTTAGCGCAGTTGGGGCATGTGTAGACTAAACTTGATATCTGCACTTAAATAAAGCCGACTGTCAACAAGAGGAAATCGTGGTTGTGAACGCTGATAGTCGTCATAGATATAACTGCGTTCAATAGATGAAAACGTTTTTGAATCTCTTATATATACACTTTCGGTTTCATCGCTCTGCAATGCAACTGCCTCAGAAAATGGATTAACCGCTATAACGGTGCCTTTGATTCTATCGGCTGATATAACTGAATCATTGACACAGGTTCCTTGCACGCAGCCAAACATAAGTGCCAGACTTACAAAGTTTTTTATAAAGATGTTGCCAGATATATGACCACGAAAGACTATAGTGTTCTGGTATGGGTTAACAGCCAGAATTGTGCCAAAAATATACTGATCATTGCTAACGAATGCAATAATGCGCTCCCTAACACAGTACATTTCTAAACATCCTAAACCCAAAGCCATTGTCGATTTTTCCCTTATAAAAGTATTACCAGTTGAATCACTACGGAAAACGATGGTCTGTTGATTAGGGTTGACACTGAGAACTCTTCCTACGATACGATCATCTGAAACAACCGGATCGCCAGGACAAATAAGTTGGTCCTTTGTTCTAGTACAGTCATCAGCTAAAGAGCTATGCATGTTCACTCCAACCAAAATAACTGCAAAAAGTACGTTGATTTTCATATTAAACCTCCAATTCATTTGTAGTATTTAAGCACCTTAATAAACACACCTATCAGAAATTATGCATAGAGTCAATAATGTTGATTAAAATGGTAATAAATTAAAAAAATAATTTACTAAAAATCGACTTCGCTAACCACCCCTGATTTCAGCAACCAAGGCATGATAGAGAAGAGATAAATCTTCGTTTGTTTTTTTGAGTCTACTAAGCACTCCGCGGGCAACTCTTCTTAAGACTGGCAATGCAAGTTCTGGTTCATCTTTACAAAACTGCTCAAAATATTCTTGATTCCAAACCAAACAATAACAATCTGTGTCGGCTTTGATTGTTGCTGACCTCGCATCTGTTTCTAAAAGTCCGCCTTCACCAAAATGAGTGGATACTTTACCATCAAAAACTGCAACCTTGTACAACTCACCTTCAGTTGTTGACTTATAAACACTTGCTTTTCCATGAATTAAAATAAACATTTCAGAACCAGGAACTCCCTCTATAATAATATTTTCACCAGCAGTAATAAACCTTTCCTCTAATAACATCGCTATTTTCTTAAGAGCTTCGTCATTAGAACTAATCTCAGAGAAAAGTTCTATGTTTTTTAAATACTCGACCCAGCCTTTTTCTAATTTAAACTGCGGCTGAGGATTTAGCATTTTCTTGGTTTGTGTCATATAAGTTTCCTTGTAAGTTTCCTTGTAAATTTCCTTGTGAGCTTTCTTGTTTAAAACGATTTTCTAAAACAATAGCTAATGAACCATCCAAAATAATATAGTCATCAACTGGGTTTAAAACCGGGTCATTGCATTTGAGTTGTTTTACTAATTTTAGATTTTGAACAAGTTTTTTTACATCTGGTGTTTTCTGTGCTTTTCGTATGGCCCTCTCTTTGATCAGATGACTATTTCCTGTGTTTTCTAAAATTCCAATCACAACACAATCAGGATATCGTTTCTCGAATTCTTTTTTGAAATCTATGTATTTTTGTTTCAAAAAATCATCTGGAATTTTTTTTGTATTGATAATAGTTGGAGTTTTTGGAGAAAGAAGATCAAACAGAATATTTGTAATTCCTGTACCCGCTGAGGCATTTCCCAAAAGCAGTCGTCTATATTCTTCTGTATAAATAATTTCATTTACTGAAGCAAGTTTTAAATATTGATCCATTTTAGGATCATAGATCTCAGCAGCCACCAAAGTCCCCTTGGCTATATTAGCCAGCGTCATAGCAGTCATAATAGTATGAGAATCAGTTTCGATCATACTTGGAACTTGATTATTATTACCTGGTGTTTGATCTGCTAAAATTAAAACTTTCCTTGCTCGTTCTGGCGCAGCTCGTCTTAAAATAATTTCTTGATAATAATCACCAGGAACTACTTGTATCTCACTAAGTCTAGGATGCTCTCTGATGGCATCAATTTTTGATTGTGAAATATTAGCTACCAATATTAGCTGGTCCGATTTTAAATCCGGATTGAAAGCCAATACATGAAGCAAAATTTCATGAATATCCTCTTTCCATCCACAAACAACAAAATGCTTATTTAAATGATTTGTTTCCACAAGTCCTCTCCTCTTTCTCAAAGCTTGTTCTAAAAAATAAGAAGAAATCTTTGCTGTAAGAATTCCAATAGCCACAACTCCTGAAAGCATTAATGCAGTACCTAAAACACGGCCCCAAACAGTTACTGGGAAACGATCTCCATAACCAACAGTCAAGAAAGTGACAATGCCCCACCATAGCGAGTCAGGGTAAGACGTAATGTTAGAGTCTGCTGCCCCATACTCCACTAGATAGACAAAATATGAAATCCCAAGCCATGTAATTACTAAAAAGGTAACAACAAATGTCATTAAATTGGCACGCAAAAATCGTTTATATTTTTGCCTCCAATTTTCCTGTGCGCTAAATAAATCCATTCACCTAGAAAATCGGCTATATACAGCTTAAAGATTAGATTAATTGGAACCGCCCAGAATCGAACTGGGAATAGCTGTTTAGGAAACAGCCGTTATATCCATTTAACTACGGCTCCATAAGACAGTATTTTTAACTGATGCACATGCAAAAGACTAGAAAATAGATAGATTACTTTTTACGTGTGGCGATCACTTGCGAAGCCCAATTTGGATGCTCTGGTAAAATTTTTATTGGATCTAGAGCTATTACTCCATGTCGAATTTCAAAATGCAAGTGAGAACCCACACTATGCCCAGTACTCCCTGAATAAGCGATTTGTTGGCCTTTTTTTACCTTTTGTCCTTTTTTAACTACAAGTCTTGAGTTATGAGCATACACCGTAGAAAGTGCATTACCTCCCACTCCCCCATGCTCAATAACTAACATCTTTCCATAACCTTTTATACTTACACCAGCATAAATGACTTCGCCATCAGAAACCGCATAAACAATCGATCCCCGCTTTGCTCGTAAGTCCACCCCCTCATGATAATCACTCCCGCGCTTACCAAACAAAGACGTAATCACTACAGGACGCACTGGCCACTGCCACTGATAAGTCATTGCTTTAACTTGACTTAAAACTGATGAACTCAATTGTGGCTCTTCTTTTGGTATATTAATATTTGCTTCTTCTAATGTACGAAGTCGATCCAAAAGCCCCATCCTGTCATTTTTCATTGGCCGTGCTATTACACAGCCAATAAGAAAAAAAATACTCAGAATAAAGCAAAAAATACGATTTATTTGAATAAATTCCATTTTCTCTGCATTTCTTCCAAAAATTGAAAATCAGTACAATCCAATTTGAGAGGCGTAATAGACGCAAAACCAGCCGCAACTGTTAAACAATCCGTGTTTTCTTCTGCCTTAAAACCCTTATATCTTCCTCCAACCCAAAAATAATCTTTTCCACGATGATCCTTTCGCTTTAAAACACTCCCACTATAATAACGAAAGCCCTGTCTTGTAAGTTGTATCCCTTTAACAGATCTTACTGGTAAGTCAGGAACATTTAGGTTTAACATCGTGTGTTTTGGCAGTGGATTTATTTGTAAGTTTTTTAAAACTTTAACTGCAATTTTTGCAGCCGTACCATAATGAAGTTTGTTTTCAGGGAGTCCTTTTGAAAAATCAAGCGACAAACTCACTGCTAATGCAGGAATACCTAAAATACATGCTTCTCTAGCTGCAGAAACAGTGCCGGAATAATATACATCCTGACCCAAATTTCCACCCCGATTAATCCCTGATACAACGAGGCTAGGCATAGATCCAATTACTTCGCGAATACCCAAATAAACGCAATCTGCTGGAGAACCATTTACACCATAAAAGTTTTTTCCCATCGGTATTATTCTTAAAGGCTTGTGAATAGTCAAAGAATGTCCTGTTGTACTTTTTTCTTCAATAGGTGCCACGACAAATACTTGGCCTATTTTTTTTAATTCTCTAAAAATCACTTTAAGCCCATATGCATGAACGCCATCATCATTACAAAGTAAAATACGCATCATATTATTTTCATTTTATAACCTATTCGCAATAAACTAAACTGGTAATTTTTGCCTAGTACATTATTTTAGAAATTTTTTATGTTTATCTTAAAAGTATCTATAGATTTAGTTGGGATATTTTTAAAATAATTATGTTCGCTCAGGCGCGGCATCCTGCCTCTGGGGCCCCCTTGGCCATCCATGGCCGAGTCGCATCCAGCTCCCCCAAGGCCTTCTCTCACAAAATTATTTTAAAAATATCTCAAATTGATTTATTTAGGGTACTTTTAAGATAAACATAAAAAATTTCTAAAATAATGTACTAGTGCCATAACAACGTTTAAGAACAACGTTTAAGACTTATTTAAATACGGATCTCGTTTTTTTGCTACTTTCTCTAATGCTAAGTTTAACAATTCTCCATCTGACGTATTAACACTTGTATACACACAATGCAGGCTTACCTTCTCTAGCTCTGCACACACATTTACTAAAATACTATGACCTAGAAAAATCAAACTTAGAGATGACACCGGTCCTAAAAATAAACCTTTCTTACTAGGCACTACTGCATCTCCTATTCTCCCTCCAATATCAACAACAATATTACAAATTTCATACAACTTTTTACCTGAACTATGTCGAGATTGAACATTTTTTGAATGCTCTAAATTAGTAAAACAAACTGTATAAAGCCCAAGCTCTTTTGCATAAAAAGCCAAATCAATAATGCCACCATTGATACCTGACTGGGAAGCAAGCCATAGCATTTCACCTTTTACTGGAACGCAGTGATCTAAAAACTGTCTAAAAGCACCTTCTTGCCTCTCTAATTGTCTGAGTTTTTTTGGACCAGAAAAAGGCAATAACGCAGAATCACTCACTGGAATAACAAAATTCGCTCCACCTGCCCTATGATAAAGTTCCATCGGAAAAAGAGCTGAATGCCCACTACCAAAAACAAAAAGAAATCTCCCCTTTTTTACTTCAGAAACTAGTTTTTTAGAAATCCCCTCCAATGCCGGTTTGTTTTTTATAATAATTTTCTTAAGATGTGGCAAAACAAATTTCGAATATGTTTCTAAAGTTTGCATTACTTACTCCAACACCGTAGACACTACAGACGATATCCCAGAAAATCCCTCGCCAGTGAGATTGATTGTTAAACCAGGATCAAAAAGTGAACAATACTTCGATTGAGCCACCGTAGACTCCGGACACAAACTCAAAGAATATGCCAAATCAATCCTCCAACACTTAGAAGGTGTCTGGATTTTCAAACCCAAACCCATTCCCAAAAGGTGAGATGGCTTTACTAGAGTATAACTAAAACTAAAAGATGGCAAAAAATAATCAGATATGGAATATGCAAAGGAGCCGTTTAGATAATTAGTTTCACCACCAGACTTAAAATAAATATAATTTAGGGAAAGACTTCTATCAAAAGATAAAAAATCCTGCCTGGTACCGCTTTCTAAAACATATTTTACCGATAAAGAAAAGTTATGTCGACTATCCAATAGAGAAATATTGCCATACGGTAAATAATAATATTCACTACCAATGGTCCACTGATTATAATTAAAACCAAGTCCTGAAAAAAACCTAGACAATGGCTTTCTATCGTCTGGAGTTTTTCTATACTCTCTAAAATTAATGGTTTGACCTGCTTTAAAATCAATCATCTTATGATAAGTAGGAGAAAGATTGTTTATATCCCCTACTCTTCTGAGAATCTGCGAATTTACGGCATAGGTTAGTGATTTTCCCAGGGGATCAAAGTAAGTATTATAATTTTGCGATGAATCAATTGGCACAATATCGTAACTATCAAAATGATAACCACTTAACCCTTGCGCTTGGGCATGACTAATTTGCTCCAAAAAAGGATGTGATACCGGATTTTCAAAGCTATGCGGTATTAAATTAAAAGTCAAAAAAGGTCGGATAAGATGCTTAATTTTTGGAACTGCTGGATTAGAAGTGTCATAAATCCTTTCAAACTGAGTAGATAATTCAGAACGAAAAAGCAAATATCCACGACTTAAGTTTGGAACTGCATTATGAAAAGAATAAAAAAATGTTCGATATTCCAACGATGGAACAAGCGAAAAATAATCAAATGGTCTCAGAGTAGTATATAACGTTGGTGTAATCGACAATCGTGTTGCACGTCTTAAAGGGTCTTTGCCCGCAATTGGATCTAAGTTTGGTCTAACTGTAGTCAATGGATCCAAATCAAAATCTCCAAATGTTCTTGTAAAATTAGTAATTCCTACACTAATTCCTGATGCCAAATAATTACTCACTATAAACTTATCATTAGTAGTCACTACAGCTGTTGGATAAACTTGAACCGTTTTTGAATCAAAATTATATGGATCTGAATTTAATAAATTTCTTGTCCTACGTGCTGCCACATAGGCACTCAGTGCTGGTTTTGTATATGAAAGAAACAGAGATGACGTCAACGAAGCCCCATCTGAAGGAATATCAGAAAAACGATTAGGAAAATAATTGTCTCTAACTTCATACAATTTCAATTTTTGATCTATACCAAAGGGTAATTCTTGAGCCTGCTCCAGCATAAAACCCCAACGGTCAGAAATCGCTGTGTCATTTCTATTTTTCGATTTATTACTGTCTTCAATAAATTTTTCAAATGTTGGATCTTTAACGTAAAAAAAATCTGCTTTACCTTCACTTCTTTTAGTGAGCTTATAACGCCCTTCCCACTCAAAACGAGGGCCGAAACCTCCCCAATATGCTAAAACAATCTTCATATCTGCACTGTTATGTATGGCCCAAAAAAAAGGAAGAATCACTCGTACGCCTTCGGTTGCAATTTTTATTTTTGGAATCAGAAAACCAGTTTGTCGACTCTTTTTTAATGGAACTATAAAATAAGGGAACCAAAACACTGGAACATCTTTGATTTTTCCAGTAACGTCTTTCATGTAAGCATAGCCTTCGAATTCTAGTTCAACATCACCTCCGCTTAATGCCCATGCCTTTGGACAGTCGTTGCAAGTAGAATAATCACCATTGTGAACCTGAAATCTGCCAGGACCAAGTTTATTTATTCTTTCACCTGTCAATGAATAGCGATTATTGGACACTCGACCATTAACAATACTTCCCATCCTAGTATTCATGTTAAAATGCATCTCATCCCCATAAATAATTAATTCTGGAGACACATAGATGCAGCTTCCCTTGGCATCTAGGTTGCTAGTCTCTTTATCGAAAACTATATAGTCCGCAATGATAGTTTCTCCAGGTTGATGCAACTGGGCATTGCCAACAAGTTCTACACGCTTGCCGTCCCTATCCCAAATGGTTTTGTCTCCTGACCAATGCATTGGGTTCTCATCAGAAGCCGTGTAAGCATTTGTCGTAATAAAATTAACAAATATTTACGAAATGTTTATTTTATCTTTCATGAATAACAATTATTTTTACCAAGCCTCCAAAGATGGATCTTTAATTGGTTAGATAAATCTTTTCGTTCAATAATACGATCTATAAAACCATGTTTCAATAAAAACTCACTACGCTGAAATCCTTGAGGCAAAGTTTGTCTTATAGTTTGCTCAATTACACGTGGACCAGCAAATCCAATAAGAGCTCCTGGTTCTGCAAAAATCAAATCCCCTAAAAAAGCAAACGAAGCGGCAACTCCTCCAGTGGTAGGATCAGTTAAAATCGAGATATATGGAATCCCTTCTTGTCTCATGCGATAAATTAAGGAAGCCGTTTTTGCCATTTGCATGAGTGAAAGAATGCCTTCCTGCATTCTAGCTCCTCCAGTTGCAGAAACAATAACAACAGGAAGTCTCTCCTGTAATGCTTTTTCAAAAAGTAGTGAAACTTTTTCCCCCACTACAATACCCATACTGCCACCCATAAACTTGAACTCAAAAACACCTAAATAATACATGAATCCACCAAGTTTTGCACGGCCAGTTATAATAGCATCACGTAAAGAAGTCTTCTCAGCAGCCTGTTTAAGTCGCTCTCTATAAGGCTTTAAATCATCAAAATTAAGAGGATCGTTTGTAACCAGATTATCACTATATTCTTCAAATGAGTTTTCATCTACTAGAAGTTCGATTCTTTCGATAGCAGATAGGCGAAAATGAAAACCACATTCCAGGCACACGTTTAAATTTTCTTTTAAAATTTTGGATTGTAGTATTTCACCACAACAAGTGCACTTAATCCACAATCCTTCGGGAACCTTAGAAATACGTTGTTCTGGTTCCTGCTTTATTTTGGGTGTCTTGAGATCTTCAAACCAGGTCATAACGTATGAAGTTATCAAGATTATGGACGAGAATCAATCACAGTTCTATAACCAACCGCCTACCCTGTTTGTTTTCCCATATTTTCGTTTTCAAAGGCTAATTTAAAAGCTTCTATCACTTTTGGGTCAAACTGTGTACCACTGCACTTTAAAATTTCTTGGTAAGCTTGTTTGGGTAACAGCCCTTTACGATAGGGCCGTGAGCTAATCATGGCATCATACGTGTCAGCCACAGCTATAATTCGTGCATTCAATGGTATTTCTGTCTCCTTTAACCCCTGTGGATAACCCTTACCATCCCATCTCTCGTGATGATAGCGCATGCCACCAATAACATCACTTAAGCTTTCTACTTTTTTCATAATCTGATAACCCAGTTCTGGATGTTTTTGCATAATCACCCATTCATCTGCATCCAACTTAGCCTGTTTTCTCAAAACATGATCATCCACCCCAATTTTTCCAATATCATGCAAAAGAGCACTAAGCTTTAGACGCTCCATCTGCTCAGAAGTGAGATCCATGTGTTTTCCAATACACTCGGAAAAATAATGCACCCTTTTAGTGTGGCCACCCGTATAATGATCCTTTTTCTCAATAGACTCAGCCAAAGCGGAAACAGTATCATAAAAACTTTTTTTTAATGAATTATATAGTCTTGAATTTTCGATAGCAATAGCTACTTGATTGCTTAAAGAAGTTAACAACTTTAGATCCTCAGGATCAAAAGACGCCCAAGGATATAAAGAGTTTTTCTGTGGGATTTCTTCTAATTTATTAATTGCCTGCAGTACACCAATGATTTTATCTTTTATTTTTAATGGCACACAAATCATAGTTGTAACTTTAAAACCAGTTTTTTCAGTTGCTTTCTTAAAATGCCTGGGATCACTGGGCACGTCATTGATAAGCAAACTCTCGCCACTCAAAGCTACAATGCCAGCTATTGAGTTAGATTGAAGCGGGAGTCTTAGATTTTCTTTTAAATGTCTGCCAGTCTCACCTAAAGCCACGTCCCAGAAAAGCTCATTTTTTTCAAAATCCACTAATAAAATCGATGCAGTTTCACAGTTCAAGAGTTTACAAGTAGCCTCTAATGCTTTTTCGCGCACCAATTCGGGATTTAAAGTCGAATTAAGCAGGTGAGCCACTTCCATAAGCCTTTCAAGCTGAGAGACTTTTATTTTCATCTGCTGTAATGTTTTTTCAATTTCACATTCTAAATTTTTTACCTTATTAAGAGCTTCGATAAGTTCTGACTGTTTTGCATACGAAGCGTTAATAAATCTTGTTTCAGATAAATAAGAAGTTTTTTTCTTTGACATCTTAAAATAAAAAATGCCTCAGTGCACAGTCATCCTAACTTCACTGAGGCCAACAGGTGTTAAAATTCGTTTCCCTAAATCCTTCCTTGGATTTTTACCACGACCACTACCTTAAGTGTACGATGGTTTTAAAACCGGTCAATCCTATAATTGGTCTATTATGAAAAAAAATTATTTTTTTTCGTTTTTTAGTTTCAGTGCCATTTCATAGACAGTATTTTTTGAAATGCCAAAATATTGGCTAACATTTTTAACGGTTAAAGATAAAGATAATTCAGTTTTCAGTAAACAATCTAAAGTTTTAACCCAGTTCAAGTTATTTTCTGTTGAACTAATTTTGTTTACAAATTTCGCACCAAAACACCACTCACCTATAGTTCCTTCTCTTTTTATTTCTTGCTTAAGCTCGTTAAACACATTTTCTACACTACCATAAAATAATTTTTCATGAAATTTAGTAAGTTCTTTTGCGACTACAACTTCTGCTAATGGTGAAAAAAACGTAATGGTTTCGATAGTCTTTTCAATTCTTTGCGGACTCTCAAACCAGACGTAAAAATGACAAAATAATGATTCTGACACTTGTTTTAATTCTTTCTGTTGTTCACTTGGTTTTCTTGGAAAAAACCCTCTAAAACAAAAGCCGTTTTCATGTATACCCGAAACAGAAAGAAAAGTAGAAAGCGCTGAAACACCAGCCACAGGAGTAACTAGTATGCCGGCCTTATGAGCTTCATTGACAAGATTAGCGCCAGGATCAGAAATACAAGGGGTACCAGCATCAGTCACTAACGCAATGTTTTTGCCTTGCTGAAGAACGTCAATGATTTTACACAATTTATATGAATTAGAATGCGCATCAAATCGTACAAGTTGTTTAGAGAGATTTAGATACTTAAGAAGTATTAACGTTCTTCGCGTATCTTCACAAAGCACTAAATCTGCTCTTTTAAGTGCTTCACAGGCTCTCGCGGTTAAATCATATAAGTTGCCTATAGGAGTTGCCACAATCCAGAGTCCGGAAGGCAGTTCAATCTTTGAATTATAAATGGGCATTTTTTTCTCATTTGTTTCTTGCATAAAAAGAGAGATCATAGACTTGTAAGCGTTTAGTTACAAGGGGGAAAACATGGGTATGAAAGCGGTTTTTAAAAAAGACGGGGACATTATGACTGTATCAATCCAGGGCAAACTGGATTATGAATCTCATGAAATTTTAAAAGAGAATTTAAACAAAATAATAAATCATCAAAAAACTGATTCTGTGCCCAAAAAGATCATATTTGATATGGGAAAACTAGAATTTGTAGGTTCTAGTGGAATTACAAGTCTTATACAGACTTTAAAAGAATTTCATTCGAAATCACCAAGCCATCACACTTATCAAAACGTAAGAAATGAATTTCAGAAAATTATCAAAGCTTATGACGCAGATAACATGTTTGAGTTCGAAGATAATAATTTCTCAACAAAAAAACCAATGGATAATTAATTGGTAATAAACTTCAGTTTCATGTTCTTGATGAATTTCTGCATAGGCTCTTCAAAAACAACATAAATGGCCATCGAAATTAGGTTTATCAGAACAAATAGTTCTAAGTTATTAATAGGCGTGTATTTGAGCAATATCCCAGATAAAATTCCTACATGTAAAAGATAAAAAGTATAAGAAGATTTTCCCAGAAAAACCATAATGCGCAATGATAAAAATTTTCCAAGACTAGTTCGTTCACTCACCAATCCATAGATCAAAACAGCTATGCAAGGAGGAAGTATAAAATTATTTAAAAAAATCCCCACTGGGTGCGAAAGAGCCGTATTATTTATTTTAGCTGCAATCATAGAAAGCAATACTGTAACAATAAAAATCCCAGCTACACCTAAATAGGTAAATATTGCGACACCTGATCTGGACAATACTTTAGAATTGTTATTTTTTAAAACAAACAGTCCTAGATATATTCCACAAAAAAACTCAAAACCCCTCCCAAAGTAGGTTCGTAACATTGCCTGAGAGATATTTTCAAAATAACCAGGTTCATTTAAGCCTAATCCAATTAAAACCGCCCCAATCAAGTAGACAGTCACTAAAGACAAGATCAACCCCTTACTTTTTCTTGCTATGAAAAAAATAAATGGAGCGGACATATAAAAACATTCTTCTACAGTAAGCGACCAAGCCTGTGGTATAGCAAGGTAGTTATTGTTGAGAAATCCCCCTGTCATAGTCAAATTAAGGAGACAACTGATGGGATGCTTATTGCTTTGCACAATCAACGTAGCTGCCATAATGCAAAAAAACACTGGATAAATACGCGCAAATCGATTTTTAAAATAACCAATCAACCAAGGCAAAGAAATTTTAGTGGTCGCATAATATCGAATAGTAATCAGAAATCCACTCAGAACAAAAAAAACCGTAACACCGATATGTAATTCCCTAAATATCCCATAAATAAACCTTCCAAGCACGGCTTCTGATGGAGAGTAATGATAAAGAAAAACAAAATATGCAGCAATTGTCCTGAGCCCAGTAAGTGCAGGAATATTAATTTTTGTCGCATCTCTTTGTATCATTAGTTGATAGTACCATAAATACGTCCCTACGGGGATTCGAACCCCGGTTTACGCCGTGAGAAGGCGCTTTCTGAAAACGATTTAACCCCTGAAAATTACACAAATATTCAAGAAAATAACTTACTAAAACAGCATTCAACCTTGTCGAAACTTGCTGAAAAATTCTCAATGATTCTAGAGGCTGTCGCAAGTGCTTGCTACACCGGTGCTACGCAGAAAAAAAAATGGGGGGAAAATTCTATGGACCCGCCCTAAATAAAAAAGCCCGGCGGGTTTTCCGTCGGGCTTCTCGAAATTTAGATTTCGTCAGCTCTTGGTTAGACCCTGGTGCTGACGGCGGTTGTTTTTTAACATATACATACACGCGCATCTCCATTGTTACGGGGGTGCGCTGAACCTGTCAATACATGGAGGAGAATTTATGGAATTACGAACAAGCCCAATCATTGCGATTTGCACTCAAAAGGGCGGGGTGGGAAAAACCACTACAGCAATTAACCTAAGCGCTTGCCTGGCCTCTAATGAAATCAAAGTTTTGCTTTGTGACATGGATCCTCAAGCCCACGCAACTATTGGACTTGGCATTCAAACACACAAGCTAGAGA
>JACRAO010000039.1 GCA_016213345.1 Bdellovibrio sp.
CCAGCAGAAGTTTATCTTGAAAAACACTACTTTGAGACACTTAATTTTAAACCGACTAACTGCGCAAAATCATCCCTTCAATTTCAACAAAATTTTTCCGCTTGACTAGGGGGCCAAGATAGCATACGGCAAAGTAAATAATAACAAAAAAGTAATCCACATTCTGTGAATCAATATAACATCAAACCATAAGAAAATGGGATAAAGCTAGGATTAAATAGGATAGCGTCAATTTCTCTTTACTAAACCAGATATTGTGCTTATTAGCTCTGATTGAAAGCGCTTTTTTGTAAATAGTGCCGCACGCGATCGACAATCTGTTTCGCTAAATATGGCCTGATTGTGCTCGATTTTTAAAACTGCATCAACCAAGGCTTGTGCCGTTTGAGGTTCAAAAAAGAGACCCGTTTTTTCAGTTATGGTTTCTGTTGCGCCACCTTTGTTATAGGCAATGACAGGAGCGCCTGCAGCCATGGCTTCTAGCACTGTGATCCCAAAATCTTCGATACCTGGAAAAATAAATGCCTTACACTTTGCATAAAGCTCACTAATGATCTTGTTTGAAACAGGCCCAAGAAAATCAATAGTAGGACCTGCCATAGATTTCAATTTTTTTTCATCCTGTCCAGACCCTACAATCATAAGAGGAAGTTTTAGCTGGTTAAATGCCTCAATTGCTAAATCAATGCGTTTGTTTGGAGCAAAGGCACTAACAATAAGATAATTTTTGCCCGGAGCTCTTGGTAGCGTAAAGCGATCTAAATTTACAAATGGGTAAATTACTTTCGCATCTCGTTTGTAAAACTCTTTGATTTTTCCAGCAATAAACTGGCTGTTAGCAATAAAGAAGTCGACACGATCTATCGAGCTAGTTTTTTTATCCCATGCCTGAAGTCTTTTGCGAAAAATATGCGCTCCTAGGCGAACGGGCAAGTTTGCTTGACCTTTACCAAAATAATCTTCAAATCTATCCCACATATACCGCATGGTAGAATGTGTATACGCAATATGAATGGCGTTTTTGTTTTTTATAATTCCCTTTGCAACGCAATGTGAAGAAGAAATTATTAGATCATAGTCATTAAGTTTAAAGGTCTCTATCATATGAGGCATTAGTGGTAAAAAACTTCGGTATCTTTTTTCGGCAAAAGGTACTTTTTGCAGCCAACTAGTGTGTCTTTTAAGTGTTGCCAAAATAGGTGAAATTTTTTCTGGTACGCAAAGTAATGTATAAAGATCTGCTTTTGGAAAAATTTCAGCAATAGCTTCGAGTACATATTCTCCGCCGCGCATTCCAGTTAGCCAATCATGAACTAAAGCTACCTTTATATTGTCCCTCATACATATTTCTCATAAAGACTGCTCATCTTTTGCGCAAATTTAGTTATATCATAGCATTCAAAAATTGTTTGTATTGCTTCTAAAGACACAGGATTGATTCTGTTTTGATCAGCTTGCTGAAATGCAGAAACCCATACTTCCAAACAAGTTGGATCCAAGAATAGGGTCTCCTTTAAATCAGAAAGCCCTTCTAAATGAGGTTCAATATTAGAAACTATTACTGGTGTTCCAAGCGCAGCAGCTTCAAGTGGCGGTAGTCCAAATCCCTCATACAGAGAAGGAAAAAACACAGCTTTTGCTTGTGATAATAATATTTTTACATCTAGTTCTGAAAGCTTAGTTAAACATCTGACTCCCTCGGTTTTCTGAAGTCGTTCTTTGCTAAAAGATAAAACTAGAGGAGTTTGTGTTTTAGATTCTGTATAAGCTTTGACTAAAAAATCTACGTTTTTATGTGGTTTTGAATTAGATAAACAGAAAAAGAACTCTTTGGGTAACAGGTTAAACTTTTGCATGGTTTTTTGTATATTTTCAAGCGGGATTGTTTTTTTGATTTCTTCATCTAAAGCTTCTGAAAAATTTAGAGTTTTATCTTCCGATATTTTCAACCATGACATGATCTCTTTTTTTGAAAATTCTGAAACTGTTGTTACTTGTTTTGCTTTTAATGCAAAACGTTTTACAAATATTTCATAGTATTTTTTCTTAACCCAACTGCCATACTGCAAATGATTTAGATCATGAAGCGTTATTATGTGAGGACAGGGGCAATATAAGAGACTCGAAAAACTTGTACTGTGATATAAATTGGCTTTTAGTTTTTTTAACACATAAGGGATTTCTAAAACTTC
>JACRAO010000040.1 GCA_016213345.1 Bdellovibrio sp.
GAAACTCTAAGACAATGACCATAAGTATAGGTATCTCTTTCTCTCATGGCTCTTAATAGTGTTTCTATTACCGCTTTTGCCCAGACCGGCAGTAAGAGTTCTGTCATCACATGGTCTCCTCGGTAAATATTTCCCATTAACTTAATAATTGATTAACTGGTATACATTACTAATATGATAAACTATTTTTTTATTATGTTCATGTATATTATTCCGAAAAACAAGTTATGCAGGTGAGGAAGTGTTTTGTAATCCTTTGGTTTTTTATATCAATTATATTTGTTTATATTCCAAATATTGCTATTGCGCGTCAGGATTTAGTACCCGGGTCCCGTTACACTTCTGCTCGTGGTGCAGCAATTGGAGATGCACTTATACCTTTGGCAGATGATGGCGCTTCTGGTCTTTTCTATAACCCTGCCGGTTTAGCAAAAATTAGGCATTTTCAGATGGAACTTTTTAATTTTCAAATTCAAGCTAATGCTGATTATTTAAAGATTTTAGATCGAAATTTTTATAAAGTATTTAGTCTGAAAAACTATGCTAGCCGGGTGATGTCAAAAGAAGGTTCTTTCCCTGGCCTAGGAGCCGGGCTATTCCCAAACTTTGGAGCTCGTGGATTTGCATTTGGCATTATGTTCTCGGATGAGTTTGCAGCAACTAATGCAGGCAATGACAATATTCGTTATCGCACACGTGCTCTTTTGATTCCTACTTTTGGGGCTGGCTTTCGTTTAGCGGGTGGCGTGATTAGGGTTGGTTATAGCTTTCAGTGGGTAAATCAAGCTGTTGGAGATATCACAGTTCCTGTTTCAACGGATCCTTTGGGGTATACGGAGGGACTGGCCGAAGGTTCAGCGCTTTCTCATAACTTGGGTGTTGCGTTCACTTTACCCGTGCAGTACCTACCTGCTATAAATTTTGTTGTGCGCAATTTCTTAAATGCCCGTTTTAGCAGTTTTTCACTTATTAAACTTGCAAGAAACAAAAACGGTGTCCCAAATAATGAACTAACCAGTTATGATGCCTCATTTAGCCTTGCTCCAAAAATTGGGGGAGGCTCTACTATGAATTATATAATTGAATATCGAGATCTTACTAACCGTTCGGGCATGCATGTGTTAGGCAGGATTTCTATGGGACTTGAATTTAATTTTAGAGAAAAGTTTTTCTTGCGTGGAGGTTGGCGTAGTGGTTATCTTTCAGCAGGGGTAGGCATGAAACGTAAAACGGCAGAATTTGGACTTAGCTTGTTTGGCGAAGAATTTGGATCGTCTTATCATGAGCAAAAAAACACAGTTTATTTATTGCATTATCAAATTAGGGCTTTTTAGACCATGAATCTAAAGATTGCTTTTGTCACATCTGATGGGGCTCTAGAAAAACTCTGGAAAAAAGAGTTTGAAAATATTTTAACTTCACAACAAATTTCTTTCGAGTTTGTCTCTTTACAAGCCCCAGAGGTTCATCTTGTTTTTGTGGATAATGAGTTATCAAATTTAGCCGTATTTTTAAACGAACTCGATCACTCAAAAAAGGCAGTTTTTTTAGTGATAAGTGAAAACATTACTTTTCCTAAGCTTTATTTAGATGGCACAGTTGATGACCTAGTAGTTTTTCCATTCAGATCGTTAGAAGTGTTGTCTAAAGTATATCGTTATCAGCAAATTTTACTTTGGGCTGAAGTTAAAACCCTGAATGCTTCTTTTTCGGATTTACTCAAAGATTTTAGAAAAGATTTAAAATTAGCTGAAAATTTGCAAAAGCGAAAAGTACCGGTCCGGTTTCCTGATGTGCGTGGCTTTAAACTAATGAGTAGATATTTGGCTGGAATAAAACCAGGAGGTGATTTTTTTGATGTAGCTGAATCTAAAAAAGGAGATCAGGTATCGGTTTTATTGTCGGATTCATCGACTTATGGGCTTTCGAGTGCTGTGTTGTCGGCTTTAATGCGTGTGACTATTAAGTTGTCGTTAGACGAAGTGCGCTCTCCGCATTTGACGGTACAGAAAGTTTATGATGAACTTTTGTCAACTTTAGGGGATGGTGATTATCTCTCACTTTTTTTTGGAGTGATTACGCGAAGTGATTTGAGGCTTCGTTATTCGCTTTTTGGCAAATGTTACGCATTTTATGCGCCAGTGGGTGAAGGGTTTATTACACTCGAGAAGCATGGTGGTGAAATCAGGAAGCTTACAGAAATTTTTAAAGCCTCAGAGACAGAACTTTTTGTAAATCAAGATGATCGTATTGTGCTGCTTTCGGATGGATTTGTTGATGGAGTTGGTGGAGAGCAGAGTGCACTGAAGATGCTGAACCGTTTACGCGAAAAAGACCAGAAAGAACTGTTGAATGAATTTATTTTTCATATTAAATCTAAATTACCTTCGCAAGACGATGTGCCAGAGCAGGATTGCTCTGTTTTAGTGATTGATATCGAGCAGCACCTGCTGCGAGTAGCTTAGATGATTTATTTAATGAATGGAATAAGATAGAAGAATTAAAAAAGAAAATTTAAGCTATGTCATTTTTAGAATATTTAGATTTTTTAGATGAGTTTTGGAAAATCTTCGGCCCCCCACCTGAAAGAACTTTTGTAGAATATAAAAATGTTAAAATTTAGTGCACATCTTCTTGACTCACAAGCCCATATTAGCCAAGTGCTTGCGCTAAATCAGAAATTAAATCTTCACAATCTTCGATTCCTACACTAATACGGACCATATTATCAAAAATTCCGAGCTGCTTTCTGGTTTCTATCGGGATGCTTGCATGAGTCATGATTGCAGGATGTTCAATGAGAGACTCCACCCCACCAAGGCTTTCGGCTAAAGTAAAAATTCTTACTTTTTCTAAGAACTCTTTAGCTTCGTTTAGGCCACCTTTTATAAAGAAAGTTAGCATTCCCCCAAAGCCTGTCATTTGCTTACAAGCAAGTTTGTGGTTTGGGTGAGATTTGAGTCCAGGATAAATTACTCTATCAACCTTGGGGTGACTCTCTAAAAAACCAGCAATTTTTAAAGCATTTTCTTCATGCCTTTTCATTCGTACATGCAGAGTTTTCAATCCCCTCATGACTAAAAAACAATCCATAGGACCAGGTATAGCTCCTACTGCATTTTGAAAGAACTTAAACTTTTCGTAGAGTTCCTTGTTATTTGTAACTAAAACTCCACCCACCACATCACTGTGACCATTCATGTATTTTGTTATACTGTGAACAACAACATCTGCCCCGAGCTTAAGCGGTCTTTGAAAATACGGACTCATAAAAGTGTTATCCACAACAGAAAAAATGTGGTTTTTTCTGCATATTTCACTCAATGCTGAAATATCTAAAATCTTAAGCATCGGATTTGTTGGGCTTTCCATCCATAACATTTTTGTATTAGGCCTAATAGCAGTCTGGATTTTAGTGAGATCTGTGAAATCTAAAAAGCTAAAGCTAATGCCAAGTTGTTTATAAACTTTATCGAAAATTCTAAACGTACCTCCATACACGTCATCACAACAAATGACATGATCCCCTGTTTGAAGTGTATGCAAAACAGCATCAATTGTGGCAAGGCCCGAAGAAAATGCCAAAGCATGCGATCCACCCTCAAGAGCTGCAACACAGCTTTGATAATTGGTACGCGTGGGATTATCGGTACGTGAGTACTCATAGCCTTTATGAACACCAGGAGATTTTTGGGCGTACGTACTTGTCTGATAAATAGGTGTCATCACAGCTCCAGTTTGAGGATCTGGATCCTGTCCTGCGTGAATTGCTAATGTTCCAAAGCCATGGTTTTTTGTTTTTTCAGTGTTCATTTGATTTTCTCCTAAAAATTAAAAAATATATGCATCTTTGAGAGTATAAACATTGTTTTTCCAAACCTGTTCGAAACGAACAGGTTTGAGTACAGGTTTTTTGATCATGTTTCGACAAAGCAGCATCTGCACTCTTGTACTACTGGTTTTCGAATAAAGCCGCAACGCAAATTTTGAAAAGTCTCGCACCATGAAATCAAAAATCTGATCCAGAACGTCATCTTCAATTGAGTTGATTTTAGCGCTTTCTATAATGAGCTGACCATAAGCCACCAGAGTAAAAAGTTCGCCCAAATTGAGTAAGAAATCAAAATCCTTTATCTGCTCTTTATTTGGTTTTCCAATTAACAAAAGGGTTTTTAAAAATCTTATTTGTTTTTTAAATATTCTCACATTTGGAAGAGAAACGCTGTCATATGCCAATCTATAATCGTGAAATCTAATTTTACCCAGGTCTTTAGCAGGACCTTGGGCAAAAAGAAAATCATCATTAACAGCCTCGGTTTTTTGTGGAACATCAGGAAATTGACCATGTTTAAAAAAATAATTACGCATAAACTTAATAATTAGGGCCATATTTACGTGTACTGTGCCTTCCAGTTTTGGTAGCGCGCGAATATCCCGTGTTGCCATCTCAAAATACAAGTCTTTTTCAAAACCTTTAGCCGCAATTACATCCCACAAAAGGTCAATCACCTCTTCGCCTTGAGTGGTGACTTTCATTTTAACAATTGGATTATAGAGCAAATAGCGCCGGTCATCTTTAGAAGCCGAACGCATATAATCAGACGCTCGAAGAGCGAACAGTTTCATAGCCAGCAGGCGCGCATACGCATCTGTTAAAAGTTGTTTGATGTGAACAAAATCTGTCACAGCCTTATCAAATAGATGCCGATTAGAAGCATGATGGATGGCTTCGTAAAATGCATGACTGCAAATTCCGATAGAAGCCCAACCGAGATTAAATTTTCCAATATTAACTGTATTGAGTGAAGCGTCCCATCCCTCGGCTCCTTTGGATAGAATTTCTTTTTCTGTAATTGGATAATCATTAAGTTTAAATTCAGCCACATAGTTTTGAGAGTTGCATACGTTTTGGACCAATTCGTATTTTTCATGCTTTGGATTGACCACAAAAAATACATAATTATCTTTGCTCTCACCCTGAATTTTTCCAAAAACAGACACTAGGCCTGCTTCATTAGCATTGCCGATATAGTACTTTGAACCCCGGGCCAAGTATTTCCCGCTGCCCTGAGGAATGAGTGTCATCCCCGAGGAGTATAGATCCGCTCCATGTTCTTTTTCAGAAAGGCCAAAAGCAAAAATACCACCATTTAGGAGCAGCTCAGCGGTTTTCTTTTTGACTTCTTCATTACAACTCATCCAAATTGGTCCTAATCCAAGAATTGTCACCTGCCATGTGTACCAGTAAGCAAGCCCATAAAATCCTAAGATCTCATTGACTTTACAGTTTCTCCATGTATCCCAGCGTGTGCCTTTCCCATACTGAGTTGGGGTTAAAAGATTTGAAAATATTTTTTCTTTTTTTACAAATTCAAGAAAATCTACATACCAAATTCGGTTGTGGTCATCTTCTTTAATTTTCTTTATTCCCTTGTTTTCAAAAAACCCTGCAATTTTTTGCATAATAACTCTGGATTGTTCGTCAGCGTAGCGCAGATCTAAATTTTTAGGATTAAGTAACATCAGTTGGTCTCCTTTGTAAAAGTGACCCATAAACCATATAACGCTCTATGAAATTTGTCAGCGTTTACCAGCTTTTCTTTCAAAGTATTGTAAATCAATAAATAAGCCTGAAATAAGAAGTAGTGTCTTTTCTGCTAAACTAAGGTTTAGATCATTGAACTCAATACGAAACTGGTCTTGATCAGTAAATACTTCAGTTAGTAATCCAGACCATTTTTTTTTGATAGTAGCTACTGTTTGATTTTGCTTTTGAAAAGCAAAGGTCCAAATTTTCCAAAATGGAGAAGCCACTGTCATAAGTATTTGATTGTTCTCGTCTAGTACGTCAAATTTTTTCGTAAATATACTAAATCTTTGTTGAACGGCTCCAATTTTTACACCATCTGATGAAAAAACATCTAGTCTTTGAAACAAAAAACGAAATGGGTGAACTGCTTTTAAGGACAGTTGTTTTAAAGAGTCAAAACAATATATCTCATAGGTTCTCCAATGACCCAAAAACTGTCTTAGCAAGAAACCTAATATTCCCTTTTGTTGTTCAGCCGCAAATCCGATGGCCTCACCATGTTCTGTCTCGATAGAATATTTATTTCTGGTTTCAAAACCAATCAGTTCAGCAAGCTCTCGTCTTTGCTTGATATAGAGTGTTGACTGCGTACCTAGTTGTTCTTGAAGTGACATGTGTTAGAGGCTATAACGATTCTGCAAAATTTTCAAGAGACCAATATGGCTATAGCTTTTGTATAGAAATTTTGGATCTCAAAAATGGATATTTTTGTTAATACTGTTTGCTATTCATGAAGTTATTAGATAGAATTAGATTTCTTATAAGACAGAAATATGGCTGAATCTAAAGAATTTAAAATACTTAATGGACAACTCTCAATTACAGCGCTACTTAAGGCATATCATTCGTTTGAGGAAATCATAGGCGAACCTGAAAATCCAATTGTCCGAGATGCCTCTATTCAACGATTTGAATATTGTCTGGAGCTTGCTTGGAAAACTTTAAAAAAAATACTCAAAATTAAAAGTGGAGCTGATATTTACTATCCAAATGATGTATTTAGAGAAGCTGCAAAAGGTGGGCTCATTCAAAATACAGAGCTCTGGATTACTTTTCTAGAAAAACGTAATCTTACTTCTCATACTTACAATGAAGCTACTGCAGTAGAAGTATACGAAATTTTGCCAGAATTTAGTATAGAGCTAAAAAAACTTGTAGATACCCTAAAAAATCTCAAATGAAGCTCCAACTTGAAAAAAAACACCAACAAATCATTCAAGAAATTTTTGACCAATTTCAAAACAGGCTCCAAGGGATTGAGCTACTTGTTTTTGGGTCACGCACAAAAGGTATCGCAAAATCCACATCTGATTTAGATGTGTGTTTAAAAGGCACAGAACCCATTGCGCTAACTCTTTTAGCTGAATTACGTGAAGCTTTTATTAAAAGCTCGCTACCTTTTTCGGTGGACCTAATTGACTACCACCGTATCACGCCTGAGTTTCAAACATTAATAAAAAATCTCTATTCTAAAACTCTAATCCATTCGGGAAAACATTAGAGTTATTTAACCAAATTTTTAAGAGCTTCATAAAAATGCTCTTGAAACAAATTGTCATCAGTGTCTTCGTTTCTGCCGTCGAGTCGTTCAAGCAAATTAACAGCAAATCTGACTTCGTATGCGCTTTGAGCCATAGTTACAAAATTATTTTCGATTCTTGCATCTAAAAATTTTTGCTTCAATTGATCTTTTGTCGCTTCCCATGATTCTACCAGCATTTTTCGAGCATGAGCTAGAATAGATATTTTTCCCACATCATCTAGTTTTTCTGACAATTTTTCTTCTAAGTTTTTTGTAATTTTGTTGTTAGTGTAAATTCCAGATGTGGCAAGTGCAATTCGCTGATTAATGATTTGTAAATTGATTTCCTTAGCTTGGTTTATCTTCTTTGTTAAACGTTCGATTTGTCTTTCTCGGTTGCCTTCTTCCCTTGTGGGGCGCTCAGCTACAACAGGTTTTCTGTAGCAACAACTCTGTGCCCATACTGTAAGACGCACCCTAAGCTCATTGATTGTATATTCTGTCGCATTGTTCACAAGCTCAACTACTCTTGGGTCGGGATTCAGAGTATTATCTGCCCAATATTTAAATAAAGGATGCTCGTCAGATGGAAAGGTTCTAGGCAATCCATCAACTGGCCCTGGGAACTGATCTAGTATGGGCCTTCCAGTATTATCTAAAGCAATAGAGTGTGGCCACATGTCTTGCCATAGATGAGTCATTTTGCCTAAAATAAATATTGCATTTTCACATTCGTCGTTAGTGAGTGCTTCAAAAAACTGCAAGTCTTGTTCATCGAGCCAATTAAAAGAACTACGTTTTGCTTCCTGACGAGATCTCAAATCGCTCTTAGGAGAAATAAAATGTTGTTCGTTTGAACCAAAATGATTGCGAGCGTAAATTAGGGGAGTAAATACTGTGCCCAATATATTTGCTGCTAACGGCATTTGATCGCGTGTTAAGTTGCCATCTACTAGCTTATTTCCTGCTTTCCATTTTGTATCCAGACAGCTTGTGTATTTACTCAAATTTTCTTCTAAGATCAATTTTGCAAGAGCATCCCTAGTGATTTTATTATGCCCAGCTTCACTATGTGTAAACGAAAACGGCCCTGATAGTGGATCCTCAAAACCATAAACCGATGTCCACATGGCAAAATTTATTAAATATAATACACCCAGTAATTGATATTTATTGTAGATCATTATACCCCCCCATATGCTTTAAAAGCCCACCCTATAATACAGCGTGTCTATTTCATATTTTAAGTTTATCGACAAGTGATTTTTACTTGAGTGAATTATTTTTTGAGAACATGAGCGTGTTTATAGAGAAAAAGAAGAAAATTTTCTGACTCTATGCATTAATTTGTGTTTTTTAATCCCTCTTTTGTTTTCTTATTTTGAAATACTAATTATTTTTATTATAATTTTTATATGAGATGGGATTTTAAAAAAACTTGTCTATTGTTTATTATACTAATCACAATTTGTTTTACTGCTGTTGCTACAGCCGATGATGACACAAAAAATGCAATAGAAAAAGCAAAACAGAAATTTAAAGAAAAAATCTTAGTATATAAAAAGCTTTTAGATTCAAAAAATATAAGTAATAAAACAAATGATTTTATAATTACCGAACATGAAAAGGATTTTTACTTTATTGATAAAGTAGATGGTAAGAATGAAATAATATTTGTAGATGGACAAATAAATGATCCCATTCTTTCTGCAGTTGCTCATAAAACAATTGATTTAACGCCTCCTTTACACATTAGTCTGCCATATATTGAACAGGACAAAAAAGATTTTTATTTAAATAAAGATTTTAAATTATTTGATCCAAAAGATAATGTTCAAGCTAATGGAACACTTTCAGTTCAGTCGTATAGTTTTTGTAAGAAGAAAAAAGTTGAAATTATTAACAAAGCACGTGATGAGTTTATTAAAAAAAATCCTTCAGAATTGAAGTTTATTGATTCACAGTTAAACAGAATATCAGAGCGTATTAAAAAATTTTCACAAGTAACTAACAAAACGGTTCAAAGTGATACAATCATTAGTGATTTTAAGCAATTGGAGACACATAATCAACAAATCAAAAATAAATGCGCAGGGTCTGATTTTAATGATTGTCTTGTTGATATAAAAAATTTTTACCAGGCTGAAGGTCCCAATCAAACTATTGATGACATAGATATATATAATATCCGTATTTTTGAAGATAATGTTAAAATAGATAAAAAATATTTTATTTCACCTGGCGGTAAAACTATATACAACCTACATAAAAAAGATGCACGCAGAGTCACTACATTGAAAGATAAACTTAACAAGGAATTGTCTTATGAAATGTTAACAGTTGATGAGAATAAAAAAGATTATAACTATTACAAAAAAAGAATCTATGATATGTTGCAGCCAGTTTTTAGAGACATCGATACACTAGGCAAAGCCGCGTTAGAGCTTCTTAAAGATAATAACGAGCTCAAAAATGCACAATTAGATTGGTGTGAGCCAACTTTTTTTAAAGTAGAAGATTTTAGTACCGCTAATGTTTTTCTTGATAGAGCCATTGCAAGACTAACTATAAATATCCCAGTGCCAGTTGACGTTAAAAAGGATACTAACGAAAAACAAACTACTGAAAAAGCTGAAACTAAGTAAATATATGCCTAACCTAAATCACATCGGAATTGCAGTACATAATCTTCCAGCACTGAAAAAGTTGTTTTCTTTACTTAAATTAGAAATAATTCATGTTGAGGCAGTGCCCGAACAAGACGTTACAGCGCATTTTATCGAATTACCATTACAACCCACACATTTGGAACTATTAGAAGTCACAGACCCAAAAGGCACCCTAGCAAAGTTTATAGACAAAAAAGGACCTGGTATTCATCACCTCTCTTTTTTATACGAAAAAGGACAACTTGTACCACTGTGTGAGAAACTAAAAAAACATAACTATAAGCTCGTATACGACAACCCGCAGCATGGAGCTCATAGAATGTTGATCAATTTTGTTCATCCAAAATCCGCAGGTGGAATTTTAATTGAGCTCATGGAGCCACAAGACTAGAATAGATGCATGCCTATTCGTATAACTCGATTTGTTAAATATTTATTAATTGCAAACACGGTGTGCTTCATTATTCAGCAAACTTCAGATCAGTTTTTTGGGGGACATCTCTTAAATATTTTCGCATTGATTCCAGTACATTTTGTGTTTCATTACAAATTTTGGCAGCTTTTTACTTATTGCTTCTTACATGCAGATGTTATGCACCTTGTTTTAAATCTTATGATGCTTGTTTTTATCGGTAGTGACCTTGAAGCGCTTTGGGGTGCGCCCAGGTTTCTAAAATTCTATTTTTTTTGCTCCTCATGTGCTGGTATTATTTATTTGTTCTTGCAGCTCATAATTTGGCAAGAAACTGGTCTTTACACCCCCATGGTCGGTGCTTCTGGAGCCATCTATGGACTCTTAGTAGCTTATGGGATCATTTATGGTGAAAGAGTTTTCTTGTTTATGCTTCTTTTTCCTATGAAAGCCAAACACTTTGTTTGGATCCTTGTGGCAGTTGAATTTCTAACCACTTTGTATTCTGGCAGAGGGGGTTTAGCTAGCGCTGCGCATTTGGCAGGGATGGCTGCCGGCTTTATGTATCTTTGGATAAGTGCGCGATATAAGATTTATTTGAGACAAAAAGCCATGGCTCCTATTAAAGACTCAAAGCTTAGACTAGTAGTTGACAATGATAAAAAGCGAAAACCATCCTTTTGGTCATCATCTGATAGTGCCAAGGACAATGACGACGACCCTAAGACGTGGCATTAATAGATAGTTGATTAATTTTGAACTAATTAGTATGAACATATAGTATGACACTATTACATGAATCTATAAAAGAAAAAAAGTATGACGTTCGTATTCTAGAAAAAAACTTAGAGCGAGGTGCTGTGGCTTTAGAAGATATAGAAAAAGAATTAAAACATCTCCCTGATGACGCCGAAAATGCTGAATGGGTAAGCCCTGAAAGAATAGAAGACAAAATAGAAGACAAGACAGAAGACGAATCCCAAAAAGCAGCTGGAGCAAATGGTCAAGCACCATTAGAGCATTAAGAACATTAACATTTCTCTGGAATCTCCTCTATGGAAACAAAAACTGAAACTTTGACTATTTTAGGCACGGGACCTGCCGGCCTAACAGCCGCTATTTATTCTGCAAGGGCAAATCTCAATCCCCTCATTATTGAAGGAGCACAGCCCGGGGGACAACTGACTATCACAAGCGAAGTCGAAAACTATCCTGGTTTTGTATCGCCTATTTTGGGACCTGATCTTATGACAGCCTTTAGAAAACAAGCAGAACGGTTTGGTAGCCGTTTCTTACATGGACAAATTATCAAAGCAAACCTCAAGCAATCCCCTATTATTTTAGAAAGCTCTGAAAATATAAAAATACAGACCAAAGCACTCATTATTGCAACCGGAGCTTCTGCCAAGTGGATTGGTTTACCTTCAGAAAAAAGATTGCTTGGCAAAGGGGTTTCTTCATGTGCGACTTGTGACGGCTTTTTTTTTCGCAACCAAGACATTGCAGTAGTAGGTGGTGGTGATACTGCCCTAGAAGAAGCTACATTTCTCACCCGTTTTGCAAAAACTGTGACTGTTATTCATCGCAGGGATCGTTTGCGGGCAAGTCAAATCATGCAGGATAAATCTTTTAAAAATCCTAAAATCAAATTTATTTGGGATAGTGCAGTCGAAGAAATTTTGGGAGAAAAAGAAGTCACCAGCATTAGACTAAAAAACTTAAAAACAAATCAAATACAAGAACTAAAAATCCATGGCTTGTTTGTTGCTATTGGTCACGAACCAAACACTCATATTTTTAGAGATCAATTGCGATGCGATCCTGCTGGATATATTATCACGGAACCAGGGAGCACCCGAACAAACATGCCCGGTGTTTTTGCGGCTGGAGACGTAGCAGATCACGTGTATCGCCAAGCCATTACGGCTGCTGGTACGGGATGTATGGCAGCACTTGATGCAGAAAAATATTTAGGGTCTGTCCATGAATAAACTAGACAATCGGCGCTCAGATTTGGAGCAGATTTGGATGAGCCGATTGAGAAAAATGCGAGGCATAGCACGGCCTATGGTGAGCGTTTTTCGATTGAGGCGAATTCAAAGGTGCCCAAA
>JACRAO010000043.1 GCA_016213345.1 Bdellovibrio sp.
TATAAGCTGTATAGTGTCCGAAAAAGCTTTTTGCCGTTCATCAGCCCGCAAATCATCCGTGTCTTTTAACTTAGTCAATTGTTTTTCATGATCTCTTTTAAGTTCCTCTACCGAGTGATTTGTTTCTCGACGATTATAATTTGCTTGTTTCATCTGATCGTCAACTAGACTTTGATATTGTTTCTGAACATCGCCTAAATATCCATCAAAAGCAGATTTTTTTTCTTGCAAATCTTTCGAATAAATCTCATTAAAAGAATCTCTTTGTGTACTCAATGCTTTCTCTAAATCTAACTGGTGCTTTTGATTTACGTCTTCAGAATGTTTAGAATAAACATTTTCTGAATCCTCAAGGAGTTTTTTGTCATTTTTATGTATATCAGTCCAACCCTGCTCTGCTGATTTAAATTGCTGTTTTAATACATCAGCTTCGTTGCCCTGATATCGCCCGTACTTATCATATGTTTCATTTTTAATTCTTGCAATTTCATCGTGATTTTCTGCTTTTTCTCTTGTCAGTGTTTCTTCTAAATTATTTCTTAGATTCTGAACCGTTCTATCCATTTCCTCATCTTTTTTTCGCAATTCTGTTTGATAATTATTCTCTAGTTCTTGCACTTGTTCATCTTGATTTTTTTTATGTTTTTGAGCTTGTGCATTTAGTTCGTCTTCTAGCTCTTGTAGTGTTTGACGGTAATACTGATAACCCCCGTCGGTGGGTGATACACTGGACATATACTTAATTATTATTTTGCAGCAATTACAAAGTTTTTAAATAGGTAATTTTTTCCGAGTGATTTTTTTGTTTATCTTCAAGTAAATTTAGTCCTAGCAGTATTTCTCTTTCCTGTGCCTGTCCCCAAGGGCACAGCCCTACAATACTTTGGACTAAAATAATAGCAATACCAATATGAAAACAAACACAAATTCCAAACGCATAGGACTCAGTTCCAGGATATAATTCTCCAATTACAGGCACCCAGGCACCGTCAATGTTCATAATTTGCCTACCTGCAATTTCCACTTGTGTAATAACGAATTTTACATTACTTAACGGGAACCATGAAAGAAATTCTTCTTTATTTACTACCATTGTAACAAGCAAGCCCCGATCTGACAAATTCTGACAAAAAAATGGCTCTTTTATAGTTTGTTTATAGGATTTATACATATTTTTAGTGAAGTCATTACTAAAAGAATCCAGTGACGGAAAATCCACGTCACCTTTCAATTCTTGTTGATGTAGTTTATCTAAAATAATTTTTGTATTTTTTAAAGCCTCAGTTGCACTATCTAGCCATAGCAATGACTGGGATGATTTTTCAGTAGATTGGCAAGAAAGTGTAGCCTCTAAACTTTGCAGCACTTGCACTATTGGTCTGGCATCAGGGATCATGCTTGCAGTCCCTTTTAGTGAATGAATAATCTGAAAGAAACTAAGCAAAGCTTGTGGGTGTATTTGTTTTGTTTTAGACAATTTTTTGACATACTGGTCGCCTTCATACCAAAGACGATCAGCGTCTATTAAAAACGAACGCAGTATATCAGCATTTTTTTTTAGCATGATCAATACTTACTCTCGGTAATTCAAGAGCGGATGTTTAACCACGACACCAAAGCACTAGGGCAATACAGGAGCAAGCCTTTTGCAATTTTTTATCTCTTTTTGCCGGCATACCTATACTTTTGCTTTGATACTCGCTTGAGTGGTTCGCGAAGTCGAGGATGATCCTTTAAGGACGGCAGTTTTTCTTGATACCTGTCTTCTATATGAGCAAGACGACTCAAATCAGTATCAAAATTGGGCTCTAGTTCACGTCTGACTTGGATTTCAGATAAATTCTGATACAGCACTGTGTCATTCGTTATTATACTACCCTGAGGCACCGACCCTAAAGCAAAAGCCACAGTTAAAATCCCAATTAGTGCCCCACATATGAACCAACTTATTTTTAAAACTCTTTCTTGCATTTTTGCACCCTTTCTCAAAACTATCTACTCTCTACCCCTCTTTTGCTCTACATACCCATCTGTGAACACACCTATGTTTCACAAATAAGCCAAGATGTATCAGCAAGATAGATGCCAATCCCTGGTTTTTTATAACTACTTGAAATTAAAAGAAAATTAAAATTTGATGCCTAAAAAAGGCCCCTAAAATGTGTATAACTTTTAGTCAGTGTAAAAAACAGTGACACCACCTCTGTTCATTGCCATAGTCACAATATTATATGCAACCAAAACCACCCATACGCATTATTAATGCTAAACAAAACAATTTAAAAAATATTAGCCTCGAAATCCCAAGCCGAAAAATGACAGTAATCACTGGTGTTTCTGGCAGTGGCAAAAGCTCTTTGGCTTTTGACACTCTTTATGCAGAAGGGCAAAGACGCTTTATCGAAAGCCTTTCTACTTATACTCGTCAATTTTTACAAAAAATGCCAAAACCAGATGTAGATCAAATAGAAAATATTTCTCCCTCAATTGCACTTGAACAAAAAAATCATGTTGTTAATTCACGCAGCACAGTTGGCACACAAACAGAAATTATCGATTATTTTAGATTATTGTTTGCAAAAATAGGAAAAACAATCTGTCAATTTTGTGGAGGCACTGTCCAAAAATTAGAATCTCAAAATATCCTAGAACAGACACTCAAATGGCTTCCAGACCGAAAAGCACTCGTATTGGCTCCATTGTTAATAGAAAAAACAAAAGCCAAATCAACAAAAAAATCAGCTACAAAGCAGCTTTATAGCCCTGTTTTTGAAATTTTAAAAGAACAAGGATTTTCTCGAATTTTTATTAAAGACAAACACGGCAAAGGTGAAATTCATCTCATCGAAAACTTATCAGCAAAATTTATAAAAAATATCAATTCAGATTCAGTACTACACATAGTTGTTGATCGACTTAAAATAACCTCTGAAAACAATAAAGACATACGCTCAAGAGTTTTAGACGCAATCGAACAAGCTTTGGCAATTGGTAAGGGAAAAATTCTATTTTACGATCTAGACACACAAGAAGAGAAAATATTTGACGCAAGATTTGCCTGCGTAGAATGCGGCAAAGAATATCAAATCCCAAATCCTGATTTATTTTCATTTAATAATCCACTAGGGGCATGCGCCCAGTGTAGTGGATTTGGCTATACCTTGGATTTAGACGAATCTCTTGTAGTTCCTGAACCAACAAAAACTTTAAAAAACGGCGCAATTGATCCACTTGCAAAACCTTTTTTATCAGACTGGCAGGAAAACTTTTTTCATTTTGCTGAAAAACAAGGGATTTCTATTGGCAAACGCTACTCAGAGCTAACGCCTAATCAAAAAAAACTCATATGGGAAGGTGACCCGAAAAATAAAGGACTTAATAATACTTTTTTGGGCATTAAACAATGCTTCGAAGAACTTAAGAAATGGAAATACAAACTCCATGTTCGAGTTTTTATTAGACGATATCAAAGTCAAAATCTTTGCACACATTGCAAGGGTTCACGATTAAACGCGGATGTTTTAGCTATCAAGATTAATAATAATAATATAGCAGAAATTGCAAATTTTACTGTCACCCAATGTCTTACATGGCTAAAAAATTTAGTACTAACACCATACGAAAAAAAATTAACTCTAGAAATATTTTTACAAATCACAAAAAGACTAGAATTTCTCGAAGAAGTTGGAGTAGCCTACTTAACACTTGCGAGATTAACAAAAACCCTAGCGGGAGGAGAATTTCAGAGGATTAATATAGCTACGCAACTAGGAAATGGCCTCTGTGGTACTCTTTATGTCCTAGACGAACCATCCATTGGACTTCATGCTGCGGATACTGAAAAGCTTATAAAAATCTTACACAGGCTCAGGGATCAAGGAAATACCGTAGTAGTAGTAGAACACGATTTAGAAGTCATGCGGCAAAGTGATCATCTGATTGAACTTGGACCTGGTGCTGGTAAAAATGGTGGCGAGCTAATTGCCCAGGGATCTTTTCATGATCTCATTGGGATACCTGCCTCTCTCACAGGAAAATATTTGTCCCTGGCTTTTGAGTTAAAAAGAACACTTCCACCACGCCCAAAACACCTACACTCATTAAAAATCACAGGCTGTAGGGAAAACAATCTAAAAAACTTAACAGTCGAATTTCCATTGGATCGTTTTATTGTAGTCACAGGTGTTTCAGGCTCCGGCAAAAGCACTTTAGTTCATAAAACGCTCTATAATGCCCTAGCAAAAATTTTTTATCGTTCTACAGAAAAAGCAGGTGCTTTTGATTACTTGTATGGCGCAGAAAATCTTGGGGGTGTTGTTTTGCTGGACCAATCGCCAATCGGAAAAAGCTCTCGTTCCAATCCTGTCACTTATATGAAAACATGGGATGAGTTTAGACGACTTTTTGCAAACCAGACTATATCCGTAAAACGAGGCTATAGCACCCAACATTTTTCCTTTAATGTGGATGGAGGCCGGTGTCCAAGTTGCAAAGGTGAAGGGGAAATTTCAGTAGACATGCACTTTATGGCAGAAATCAAACTACCATGTGAAGAATGCGATGGAAAAAGATTTCAAAAAAGTATCTTAGAAATTACTTGTCGAGGTAAAAACATACACGAACTTTTACAGACTACAGTAAACGAAGCTTTTGACATTTTTAGAGACAATCCAATCTTACAAAGAAAATTAAATATATTAAGAAGTGTTGGTTTAGGATATTTGCAACTCGGACAATCATCCACCACTTTATCCGGTGGAGAAGCCCAGAGACTAAAGATTGCGAGAGCATTAGATCAAGAAGAAAGAAAAAACCTGCTTTATATTTTTGACGAACCAACAACAGGTTTACATTCTGAGGATATAAAAAAATTACTGCTAGTCATACAAGACCTAATTGAAAGGAAAAACAGTATATTGATGATTGAACACAACTTAGATGTAATTGCTCAAGCAGACTGGGTTATTGATTTAGGTCCAAGCGGAGGAGATGCGGGTGGAGAGCTTTTAGCCTATTGTCATCCTAGAAAACTGTTAGAGGCCAGTAGTTCAATCACCGGGAAAATGCTGGGCTTATTGAGAAATTGAGGACCTGAAAATTAGTCTGGCATTCAGGCAAACTGGCAGACTGTAATCCGGCACTGTCATCTGGCACAGACACAGACACCGCTCACTGACACAGAGTTTCTTTGAACTCTAGAAACTGCTGACTAGTTAGCATTTTTTAAGCTTTTTTTTCTTCTTTTATTGCACCAAAGATCAGACGAGATACTTTTGCTAGTTCGAAAACAAAGCTTCGGAGTGTGGCCAAAAATGCACGTATGTAAGCGAAATAACAGGAATGAGATGTAAAGGCAGGTTTGGAGTTGAATATGAGCACATTGTACCCGTATATCAAGGTGGAACTTGGACCTAAAACAATATTACAATCCACTGTAAAATTCACAATCTTACACAAGCTATTGCAAAACTAGGTTCAAAAAAGATGCTTTCATATCTGGAATCTAAAATATAAGCAAGCACTACAGACTAATTTCTACTTATAGCATATTGGCACAAAAGGAGCCATTGGCTTGGCAATAAGTTTTATGTTTTGGGATTCACAGCGTTTGAGGACTTGTTCGTCATCATAACGACTTGTTACTAAAATGGCTTGGGATTGTAGTTTGTGCTCTTCAATAATTTGCACCCCAGTGGAGTTAAACCCAACGAGTTCATAATCCACGAGAAAAATGTCATCTTTTGTAATTTTATCTTTATTTTCTTTTAGATATTTGAACAATAGATTTGGATTATAAAAATGCACGAGTTCAAATTTTGTTTTTTGTTTGTCAGTCATTCTGAATTTATTTTCCCATATAGTATGAATAAAATCATCATCATCTAAAATAATAAGTTTTGAGTGACCTAATACCTTCAGTTCAGATACAAACCATATTGGAGGATCTGCTTTGGCAAGTGTAATTATTATTTTTGTACCTTGTCCAATTTGAGAATCAATTTCTAGATTTCCGCCAAGCTTTACTACGGTTGATTTTGCATGATAAAGTCCCAAGCCTGATCCAGTTTTTTTCCCAAACGTAACGCCACGTTTTCCCAGTTTATTTAAGAGTTCTTTGGGTATGCCCTTCCCTGAGTCAATAATTTCAATACACACCTGTTCTCCTTTTGATCTGAGAGAAATGGTAATGGTGCCTTGAACGTTTTCCATCGCTTCTACAGCATTATTAATTAGATTTGAAAGTATTCTTTTAAATTCTGTATTATTTATTTGAGCAAAAATTGCATAAGATCCTTCGGTGGGTATCCAGTTGATTTGTATATTTGAGCGTTCTTTAAGCAACGTTCTTTTTTCTGAGACAATGGTATCAACGAGTGCCATGAGAGATTGTTTATTGACTGATACAGCTAAGTTGGATTCGGTATTATTTTTATTTACTGAAAGTTTGATATCCCGATTTTTTTCAATTAAATTATTAGCTATATTTCGTATTCTATCTATCGCACCACGAACTAAGATACGTGATTCTTCAGGCAATAGCGCAAGATCTTTTTGCACTACCGAAAGTGCTGCTAGTGGTGAGCGAATATCATGCGCGACTTGTGCAGCAAGCTCACCGAGTACTTTTGAATTAATTATTTCATGTCTTTTTTGTAATCTATTTTTTATTAAAAATAGGATTAAATAAAACACGATAAAACTTAGAACAAATAAATATAGTCCTAAAAAATAAAAACTTTCTGGCTTGAATAAAAAAATTAGTTGCGTTGAAGGAAAAAGGTTCTTTAGTATGACTGAACTTGTAAAAAAAGAATTGATTTTATTACAAAAAACTAATGGCACTTTATCTGGCACAACAACAATTGGAGTATTATTGCTTTCAGCGCAAACAATGAGTGCTTGTATTTGCACTTTGTCAAAAGAATTTAATGCAAGCCATGTATGGTTTAGAAAATCCTTTGTTTGCATAGTCGTCCCTGGAAGATTAAGCACCGAAACAACACCCTGTGCTGTTGATATTAATGAATATTTCCAAACACTTATACCAAGAAAAGTGAATAAAACTGCAAGAACAGTAGATATGATTAAAAAATATGATTTTCTCAAATAGAACCGAAGCATATAAAACTCACCCCTTGATATAACAAAGATAAAATGTTAATGCTATGCAAAAATAAGGTCTCTTGAAGGAGTTTATATGCATTATTTAAAATCGTTTTATATCTACTTTGTTTGTAAATTTTTATTGCTTCCTGTTCTATCTTTTTTATTTTTATTCATAAATTTTTTAACCTTTGATCATGTTATGTGTGCAAAAGAATTAAAATTAAAAAATGTAGAAAAAAACTTATTAGCAAAAGGCAGTAAGCCATGTTCTGAAGGTCCAAATAGTGAGGTCACTTAATAAAAAATTAGTATTTTTATTTCTTTTATTCATAATGTGTACTATTTTTCAAACTCAAATCTTTTCGTCTGAACAAGAAGAAAAAAATATAAAGATTCTTGAAAATTTTTGGCCAAGCCATAGTGATATTGACCCTATTATTTTAAAAACAGCCGGGGATTGGAATTTTTTACAACTTATTTACTCCACCCTAGTAGAAATGGGTTCTTCAAATACAGTTCGTCCTGCCATGGCAGAAAAATTGGAACAAAATATTGATGGGACTAAGTGGGTTTTTTATTTAAGAAAAAATTTAAAATGGTCCGATGGCACTAAAATAGAAAGCCATCAGGTTATGGAGTCAATTCAACGAGCACTCCAGGGCACAACACACACCCAACTGTCAAACTATGTGGAATCCATTGAAACGAATAAGGAACATCAGATTATATTTAAAATGAAAAAAACACCTGATAACTTTTTGAACACTATAGCCTTTATTGATTTAGCCATTGTCCACCCAGAGTCTTATAAGAATAAAACATTTACTTGGAAAACTCCACTCAGCGGAGCTTTTACAATTCAAAGTTTAGAAAAACAAAAAATTGTACTTATTGAAAATCCATATTTCTGGGATACATCTACCAATAGAATCAAAACAGCAACTTTAATCAAATCTAATGTTTCATCAAAGGATATGGAATTGCTACTAAAAGAAGATTTTGATGCTGTACAGCTATCTCCTGGATTTATATCTATACAAGAAGATTTACTTAAATTGCAAAAAAAATATACTCTTTTTAGTGGAAACACAGATTTTTTATTCTGTCTTACTTTTTCAAGAAAAAGAATTAAAGACAAAACGCTGGATTTGTCAATTCGCAGATTTTTATATTTTATGATTTATCAAGAATTTTGGAGAGAACAAAAAAATTCTTCATTTAGAGCAACTGGTCTAAGACCTCCTGGCAGCATGGGCGCATTAAGCCAACAGGAATTTGACAAAGTTTTTTTAAACTTAAAACAAGCAAAAGCTAAAATAAAAAAAATAGACCTTTTGATGAGTAAAAAATTTAGAAATAGATCTGTCGTTGTTAAACTGATTAAAACTCTATCTGGATTAGACTTTAAGATAAATGAAATTACTGTACCTAGCGAAAAATATACTGCCATCGAAAATTCAGGTGAATACGATATTGCAGTAAATTTTTTAGGTGCCTCTGAATCAGATCCAGACACGGCTTGGAGAATATACAATGGCTCTTATTTTCCAGACAGCGCAATTACACAAGAAGATCTAAATAAGGCTCAATTAGAAAGCAACAAAGAAATAAGATTAAATATGTATAAAAATCTTGAAATACGCTCCATAGAACAAGCTTTTTTTATACCACTTAAAAACGAAGTGACTTATATATTAACAAGTAAAAAAGTAAAATTAGACACATTTTTAGCTACAGATTGGGGACTGCAACTACATAAGTTAAAATACAATAAATGATTCAAAATCAGTTAGCAAAAAAACTATTAAAGAACAAAATAATAAAAAATATATACTTTTCTAATCCTGAAGAGTTTTATTTAGAAAACATTCAATATTGGTATTCTATTTGCAAACTAGAAACGCAACACAATGAACACTCTATTGGTTATGGAGTTTCAAGAAAACTCGAGGTTGCAAAACTTAAATCCTTCATGGAAGCAGTGGAAAGATTAACAACTAAAGACAAACTATTTCATGGGTCCGCCTGCTATTGGTTTAGTGCTTTAGCCAAATGGCATGCAAAACTTGAAATGATCGAAAGAGACACATGGCTAAAGTTTCTGATTTTTAATTACCCTGTTGTGCACTGTATTAGTAAAAAAGAAATACAAATTTTAGAGGTTCCTTCTTTTCATAAAGACATTTTTGTATATTTTTCATTTTATAAAAATTATTTATGTACTCCTTATGGGGTAGGTGCTTCATATAATAAAAACATGGCACTTGATCACTCACTCTGTGAATTAGTACTTTCTCTAATAAGACACAAGTATAAAGATTGTTCCAGCGACAACACTATGTATGGTGTACTCCATCAAAGAACCATTAAGGCAGAGTTTAAAGATAAAACATCATTGAACCATTTTAATTGTTATGATTGTAAAAATTTAGAAATAAAAAATGCTGTATCCCACTTTGAAATACTTTCTAACTGTTGCTCTTGGCCGATTTCAGTCGCAACAGTGTCGTCATCTGCTTATCTAAGGTGGGATTTAAATTGGTTATTAGATCCAAACATTGAACATCATAATAATACAATTTTAGACCATTATAAAATAAAACCAAATCCTAATTTATTAGCAATTGGGTAAGGGTCTGTCCATGAATAAACTAGACAATCGGCGTGAAGACTTTTGGTGCAGATTTGGATGAGCCGATTGAGAAAAATGCGAGGCATAGCACGGCCTATGTTGAGCGTTTTTCGATTGAGGCGAATTCAAAGGTGCCCAAA
>JACRAO010000046.1 GCA_016213345.1 Bdellovibrio sp.
AAATAAAAGGGAAACAAGTTTTTTTAAAAAAACTAACGCGTATTGTTATATTGTTATATTTTAATATTCTCTAAAATATCTTTCAGGAGGTCCATAAAGGCAGCTTTATTGATACGGTCAATTTTTGTGAACTTAATCCCAAAGTGTCTTAATAAATTGCCATTTAATACATTCAGATCGTCACGGATGCGGCAAATCATACCTTCCATATAAACGGATACAGGAAACCATCCTCTTGCTTCTAGTTCTAAGTTTAGTTTCTGTCCTGGATTGAGTTGTAGGGCAAGTTGACTTTCTGAGCTAAGTAAACTTCCGTTAGGGCTTAAATTAATAACATCCATGACAAGGTGTTGTGATTTTCCAAATTCAACCATGGGAATAATTGGTTTCACAATTGTTTTAAGTGGAAAGGTTTGAATGTCACTTGTAGCGGGAATACGTGGGTACTTTCTCACATACTCGGTGGGATAGAAGCCATGCTCTTTGATGTGTTGACTCAATTGTTCTTTTTGGTCATCCTCCATAAGAAATTTTAACGCCATGTGTTCGGTATATAATGTTTTTTCTCTTAGTACTTTTGCTCTTGTTTTTAAATATAAAGGCACTTTGGCGGGTAATTCTAGATTTACAAAAACTGTTTTTCCAAAATAAAGTTGAGTAATAGAGTTCGAAGGTAAGCCACTTACCCCATAGTGTGAAATAATTTGAAAAAGAAACTCCATTGCTTCGTTATCCATATTGATCCGCAGATGACCTTTTGTGAATCTACTTGCTTGTGTTTCCATCCTAAAATATAGAATAACATAAGACCTACTGATTGACATTGTGAATTGAGATCGTTATTTTGCTTCTATGCTTGGCTTCAATAATGTAACAGGTTTTTGGCAATTGATACAAATGGGGGGTTTTGCAATGTTGCCCCTTGTTTTTTGTTCCATCATAGTTTGGGCAATTATCTTCGAAAGAGGTTGGTTTTTTTTGCGTTTAAATAAGCATCTGCATTTGTTTTATTTTGAAGCAATGGATCAACTAATGCGCAGTTCGCCACTGGATAGTATACGAAATCTTTGTTCTAAGTATCCAAATCTTCCTACCTCAAGACTTTTAGTGGTTGGCATCGAAGGCGCATTAAAGAATAAAAATCGGTTTGAAAAACTCGAAAGACAAAGACAAAAAGAAAGTCAAAAACTAAGGTCTTATTTTTGGATTTTGGGAACCGTCGGCAGTGCTTCGCCGTTTATTGGTCTGTTTGGTACTGTGATAGGAATCTTAAAATCTTTTAGCGAGATGGCAAAAACCTCCTCAGGTGGTTTTTCGGTTGTTGCTCAAGGGATTAGTGAGTCATTAATTGCTACTGCGGCAGGAATTGTAGTCGCTGTAGTTGCAGTTGTAGCTTATAATGCATTTCAAACACTTTTGAATAAAATTTTATTAACAATAAAACATCATGCAGAAGAATTTTCAGAGCTTTTAGAAGCAAGGGATTTACATATATGAGCATTCGTACGCGTTCTACTTCTCTTGAGTTTTCTGAATTTAATGAAGAAGGTGACCAGATTTTTTCTGAAATTAATATTACGCCATTAACGGACATTTTTTTAGTTTTGCTTATTATTTTTATGGTTACTAGTTCGGTAATGAGCCAATTAGGAGTGAGTGTGCAACTGCCGCAAGCAAGTGGAAAAACAGCAAATTTACAACCTAAGGGAGTTGTTTTAACTTTGCTTCCTAATGGTGCAATGAAACTAAATCAAACTGAAATAGCGAATGGTGATTTTTTAAAATTAGAAGAATTATTGAAACAGATATTGTCACAGACATCTTCAAAATTAGTTGTACTGGAGGGTGATAAAAAAGTTTATTTAGGTTTAGCAGTGCAAGTTATGGATCATGCGCGTAAGGCAGGTGCAGAAAAATTTGCTATTGCTGCAGAGCTGAGTCGTTAAGTCATATTTTACTAAAAAAGTAACCAATTATAGAAATGGCTGCACAAAGTACTACAAATGACAAGTAAGCCTCATATGCTTTATTTTTCCATGCCAGATGCCAAGAAAATTTTCGGCGTTCTAATTCTGGATTAATTTGCATAAAGAGCTCTTTATTGGGTGGCCATAGCCTTGGAAAAAAACGAGGAACGGCTCTACAATATAGCTCATAAGTTTGGCCAAAGATCTGTTTCAATTTTTCTTCTTCATCTAAAATAATATAATAATAAATTAAACCAAAAATAATCGTTGTTATTAAAAAAAGTAAAATATTGCCAGTAGCAACCGTGATACCAATTGCCATCAAATAGGTTCCTAAAAACAAAGGATTTCTCAAATATGCATAGGGTCCACCCAGTGCTAAATTGCTATCCTTATAGAGATACCCACTTGCCCAAAATCTTAAGGTAGCGCCATTGAAACAAAGAAAAATACCTAGCCAATCAGGCGGGTATTTTCTTGAAGACAAAATCAGAACAATGGCAAAAATCCAAGCTAATAAAATTCTGGTTTTACCACGAATGATGCCACGATAACTGTGAGTAAGCTCCATTCTTGATCTTAAAGCATAAGTTTATAAAAATTACAACTCACCATAAAAAAATTGACTACGCTTAATGTCATGATATGAGTGTGTTTTAACCATGGAGGTCACAGTATGCCTACAGTACTTCATCGTTTAGCCAAATGGTCCGTTGAGTCACCTGATGATATTGCACAAAAATTTAAAGTCAATGGAGCGTGGAAGTCTATTTCTGCTGCACAAGTTTGTAATCAAGTGCATTTTTTAGCTTTATTTTTAGAGTCACGAGGGATCACTAGAGAAATAGGAACTATTTTTTCTTACAATTGCCCCCAATGGGTACAAATGGAGCTTGCCACGCTTCTTTTAGGTGCGAAGTCAGCAGGACTTTATCCAAATTCAAATACTAAAGATATCCACTATGTTTTAAATCACACTGAAACCACATTCATTGCCATTCAAAACAAAGAGTATTTTCAAAAAATTTGCGGCGATATAAGTTTCAAGTTGCCTGAGCGAATAAAACTAATAATTGTTTTTGATGGAGATACTAGTTTTTCTCCAATTGCAGTTTCTTTTGATGACGCAGTGGCGCAAGGAAAAAGGCTTTCAGAAAGAAAAGAATCAAAAAATCTTAGCGTCTATTTAAGTAAATTAAATCCACTTGAGCCTTCTTTCTTGATCTACACTTCAGGAACAACAGGAAA
>JACRAO010000038.1 GCA_016213345.1 Bdellovibrio sp.
ACAAATGTCAATTTCTTCGCTCTCTGACATTGCATAAAGATACGCCACAAGATTACTAAGCTCTCTCACATTCCCAGGCCAAGAGTATGCTTGCAAAAAATATATAACTTCTTTTGTGAAATATAATTTTCTTGCTGCTTTAGCATGGATATTTGCAAAATGATCCAATAACTCAGGAACATCTTCAGAATGTTCACGAAGTGGGGGAATATAAAGTGGGATTGTATTGAGTCTTAAAAGCAAATCTTGCTTAAATAAACCGACTTTAGTCATGCGTTCTAAATCTTTATTGGTTGCAGAAATCACGTGAAATGCTAGAGGAACTATTTTAGCACTCCCTAGGCGTGAAATTTCTTTTTCTTGAAGCACCCTAAGTAGTTTTGCCTGGATTTCTAGCGGCATATTTGCTATTTCGTCAAAATAAACAATACCACCATTTGCTTCTTCGAAAATCCCTTTTGTAGTTTTTTCAGCTCCTGTAAAAGCACCTTTTTCATGTCCAAAAAGTAGACTCTCTGCAGTAGAGCTTTGAATAGTGGCCGAATCAACTGCCACAAAAGGCAAAAAAGAACCATCTTCGTTGATTCCTCTCAGAAGTCGAGCTACGACTTCCTTTCCAGTACCTGTTTCGCCACTAATTAGAACATGAGCAATACTTTGTCTTAGTTTTTCAATCATTTTTCTTACTTGCTGCATTGCTTGGCTGCTGCCTATAAGAACATTTTGTTTCTGATTACAAGTAACCTCGAAAGTCTGCTGATCTTTTGTTTGTTTTAATTTTTTACGATCAAGTACTCTATTGATTGTATGTAAAAAATCCTCTTCATCAAATTCTTTTGGAACATAATCTTCAGCACCCAAACGCATAGCTTCTCGCACACTGTTAAAATCCATTCGAGCACTAATCATAATAATGGGAAGTTCCGGATCAAGTATTTTAAATTTCGGAATAAACTTGAGTCCTTCTTCTTGTGAGCGAATCTCTATATCAAGTAGCAAAAGATCCATGATGTTTTTTTTGAGCAGACTTATAGCCTCATCTGCATTGTAAGCCGAGAAGCATGCAAATTTCTTCCTTAATAAGTGCTTGATAGCAAGATGAATGAGCAAATCATCATCGCAAATTAATATTCTAGGTAAGGTATTCATACTTTAATAAACTTGAATGTTTTTATCAATTTTTGCTCTTTGCGTCAAGCGTCAAAATCTGGACTCAAAATATCCGAAATAGCGGAAAACCAATAGAAATCCCAATACTTTTTGAATAAATACGAGGGTTTATGTCACTTAACTTTTCCTGCCATGCTATATAATTGAACTCTGTAAAAAAGCGCGCACTCCCCCACCTCATCCAGACATTGTAATACGACTTACCTGAAATAAGAGGGTACACAAATGCTCCAGCATTAAAGTTATAGCCTTTTTTAAACAAGTCTTTGAAAATAATCTCCGCTCCCTGTGGACCACCAAAAATAAAATTTGTCTTGCCTTCAATTTTAAAGACATTCACATGTGCCCCTAGCATAATGTTCATAATAAATCTGCGATCTAGTACTTTGATAGATTCTGAATTCAAATAAACACCTAAATCTGCATAAAAAGCTGAATGAATAGGCGCTGCCCCAAAACCAACAACACGCATACTCTCCGTGATGAAAAAACTTTGATAAAGAGTTAAATATGGCACAATGGCACCTTGTGCATTTTTTTCATTAGATTCAAATGTATACATGTATGGACCAATACCTATGCCCCAAGTGCTTAATCTTATACGATCAGAAATACGATATTCTAATTTGATTTCATTATCACCCGATCGAATCGTAACTACGCCAGGAGAAGCCCTCTGCCTTAAGGCCCATAAAGAAGTCGAAGAAGCTTCGGTTTCGACATTATCAATAAATACTTTTTGATCTACATTATCCCAAAACACAAACATCTCAAGACTAGAGATCCTGTGCTCTTCGCCATATACATGAACCAATCGACAACCTACATAAACCCACTGATTTTTCCCAGATCCGCCCGAAACAAGCCTTACTTGATAAGGCGAGCAACTGTGATCAATAAACACTAATGATGATTCAGAAAATTCTCTTTTTGGTTCAAAACGAACAATTACAGTTCCTGAAAAATCTTTACCCTGTCTTTTAATAAAAATACGAATTGTATTCTGCTCTCCAGAAATTAGAGCAACTGGGAGTTCAGCCTGTCCCTCGCCAGACACTAGACTAAAAGCCTGATGAAAACCTTTATTAGAAAGCTTTCCACTTTCAATATTTTTTGCTTTTACAACCAGGCGTCCACGTGGAAGCAATAAAACATCCATTGTTCTTACCCATTGTAAACTACCTGTAGCCAACGTGATCGAGACATCCTCAAGCGCTTGACCTAACCATTCAATTTTATAATCAGTAGCTTCGAAATCATTTGGGGGAAAGACAAATGGCACAGACTCGGTGAGCACCTCTTCTGGCAAAGACGACGGAACACTGTGCAGCACGGCATACACCTGCACCGGCACAACTAGCGATATACTCAAGACGAGCCAAGCACTTTTCATATAAATCTCTAATTAAGCTTGTCGGTATTTTATCCCTTAACGATTAGAAGACGTTGTGCTATACGTTGGACACGTTGTGTTATAGATCCGTCAATGCACGAGGGGGTGCATAAAGCTTGACATTAAAAGACAAAAACATCCTAGTTACTGGCAGTTCACGCGGGATTGGCAAAGTCATTGCCTTAGAACTCGCCAAACAAGGCGCAAATATCTGTATTCATTACAAATACTCAGAAAAAGAAGCTAGAGAACTGGTTAACACTATATATCAAGAACACAAAGTTAGCGTATTTGCAGTTCAAGCAAGTTTAGAATCCACCGAAGCTATCCAAAATCTCTTTAATAGTATTAAATCCGAGTGGCAAACCTTAGATGGCATTATCTTAAACGCCGCTACCGGTAATCGCAAAAAACTCTTAGAACAAACCCAAGGTGATTGGGATCAGATTTCACACGTTAACATACTATCTCCTATAGAGTGCATCCGCGAGAGTTTGCCACTTTTTAAAAATAAAACTGGCAAAATTGTCCTGCTCTCTTCTGAAGGAGCCAGGTTTGGAATTCAACATTATGGCCCAATTGGAGTAACAAAAGCCGCTCTAGAAGCAGTTATGCGGCAATTAACAGTAGAACTAAAAAATACAAATATTTCTATCAATACGGTTTCTGCAACTTTAGTGCGCACACATGCCCTAGATGCCGTAACTCAGGGACAAATGAATATTTTTAGAGACGCTTATTTCATTGACCCATTAGATATTGCA
>JACRAO010000045.1 GCA_016213345.1 Bdellovibrio sp.
TTATAAAGTCAAAATAGAAGGTCCAACAACTCGAATTGAAATTACTGCCATTGGCCCCCTAGGAGATGTGCACACGGATGCCCTTGTGATTTCTTATCCTTTTTGGAAAAGGCTTTTTGAAAAAGAAGAACAAAGTCAGATTTTGGAGAAAAAAAATGAATTCTCAACTGGACTAGGGATAACTGTGCTTTCATACAAACAAACATCAAAATCGGATGTTTCGTTAATTTCTAGTACTTTCAAAGGTAGCTACGATAGAAACATTTTTAATCCCAACTGGGCATTGGGCGCTAGTGTGTTTACAACCGCAGTTAATTTTAAAAATAATATTGCTGGTACTTCTGTCCGTTTTTTGGGTTTTAATTTGAGATTGGGTTATCGTTTTTCTTTTTTAAAACATCCTTGGGATTTTATTTTATTTGGTGGTGGGTATTATTCAACTATGTTTGTTACTCAATGTCAATTTGGGTATACCAATGTTTATGGGCCACAAATTTTTCCGGTAATTAAAAGAATGTTAAGTAATGGCCATATTATTTCATCTTATCTTAAAATATCCCCAGTTACTGATGGATTCAGCGTAATTAAGCTATCTACTCGCGAAATTGCAACAGGTGTAAACTATGCTTTTCAGCTTAAAAATAAAAGCTGGGTTGCATTAAGTTTTGATTATGCAAATCTTGTACTTTATCTTTCTGGCAACACAGCCAGAGTAAATTCGTATACACTCGGGGGATCGTATAAATTTTAAAATTAGTAAGTCGATGCAAGCTTTTACACACAATTCCTGACACCACCCACCCATTACTTATATTTGACAAGCTTTTTTAAAAAGGCCATAATAGCCTTAAGGAGATGGACCTAATGAGAAGAGCCAGTGTAACAGATTTAAAAAATCACCTTAGTGAGTTTTTGGTTCTTGTTAAAAAAGGCGATTTTGTCCGTATTTATGACAGAAAGGAACCTGTTGCTGATCTTTTGCCTATAGGACATTTGAGTGCAAGCGATAATGAAACACGATTGTTGGAGTTAGAGACAAAAGGAATCCTAAGATTAGGAAGAGAAAAAATATCAGATGAATTTCTTAGACATATTAAAGATATTGCAAAAAAAAGCTCAAACACGACCTATCCCGCACTAGACTTTTTACTTGAAGAGAGAAAACTAAAATGAAATTTTGGGATACTTCTGCCATTGTTCCGCTTTTTTTAGAGGAAAAAAATTCTAAGCAGGCATACGAAATTTTGAGTCAAGACACTCAAATGATAGTTTGGTCACTTACATGGATTGAGTGCCATTCGGTTTTGGCTAGACTCGAAAGAGAAAAACTTATTTCTTTTAAAAAATTTTCCCAGGCAAGAGAGGATTTAAAAAAACTTGAAAACACATGGATTGTGGTCGAACAATTGAACTGGGTTCAAAAGAGAGCAGAAAGACTCATTTATTTGCATGTTTTACATGCTGCTGATGCTTTGCAGTTAGCGGCTGCGCTTGTTGCCTGTGAGGATCGGCCAGTGAATATGGATTTTGTGACTTTTGATAAACAACTCGCTCGTGCCGCCATAAAAGAAGGGTTTTGTTTGGTAATCGAATAATGAAACAGGACTTCAATTAAAAATAAAAACCCAACCGCAGTGCAAAATTTTCTGGCATATTCCTTTAAAACTTCACGAATTATTCTTTGGTATTTTAAACCCGCATTTTTTGCTGATTTTTTAAAAAAATGAACCGTTTTTGCATCTAAAGCAATGGTTATAAAAACAGCTACCAGGGGAACGAAAGTCAGGTTGGATTATTCTAGTCAACCAAAACAAATAGTTTTAAGACCCGGAGTCCCTGCTCTTTGGTCCCCCACTTGTAAAAGAATTTATTTCAGGTGATGGCAAGAGTTCATTGATTTCGTTTAGTTTATTTTTTAAAATATAAGCAGCAATATTAGTTACATCAAGTTTACGTCTAATTTCTTTATTTTCTGAAATAATTTTTTGTTTCACGTCTGAACTTGTTGTATAAAAGGCTCTTACAATTATTTCTTTATTTTGATCAATTGCTAATTTTGCAATTTCATTTAATAACACTTCTGGTTTTTGCGTGTCGATATTATTTCCGTGCTTTTCCAGATCAAATGCAACCAATGGTGTAAAAAGCTCTGGCGCTTTCTCCAAGTCAATTATATATTTTGGTAGTATTTCTTCTTGTATGGGAAATTTATTATCTAAAACCCTTGCCAGAAGATTTTTAGTAAACGTTTTATGATCTTCTGCTTTTAACTTTTTTGAAAATTCTTCATAAAATACGGGCAAATTTGATTTCACCTCTAAAATACTAAAAAACTGTATTTCTGCTAAGTATGCACGATATTCAGCAATGAGTTCTCTTTCGTTGTCATTTAGGTTGTGTAAACTCTTAAGAGCAGGATCAAAAAGATGAAAAAGCTCATGAATTAAAGTAAACAGTCCTTGTTCTTTGCTTTGATCGTTACGCAGGACAATTAGAGCTCTTTTGCCGTCAGAGGAAGTTAAACCATAAAGATCACGAGGAGACCTGCTTTCGATTCCACTAAAAGTACCATCTTTGCCACCTAGTAATTCCTTAGCGTCTGGCATGCGCGCCGGGTTAAATGACAGGCGGAAATAAAGATTTGATTTATTATTATTAACCCGATCTATAAATTCTTTCCCTTGTCTCGTATTTTTAATGTCATCTAAGTATTCGGAAAACACATTGGTTTCTGTATTTTGTATCTTTGGCAAATTGGACAATAACAAATAAGTAGCTTTTGAATTTAAATCTTCGTTTGGATTTATAGGAGAAATATCACCATAATCCAGCAGATTAAATGCAGCGGTGATCATTGATGCTCGTTGAATATAAATGTCTATTTGTGCCGGAAACGAAATGTAATCAGAGCTGCTTATTTCTTTTGCTAAACCACTTGATGTAGAAAACAGGGCAAGTAATACAAGTAAAGATTTATTAGAAAAAATCACAATGGTAATAGTCTTATAAATTTTTACGCATCTTGTCAATTAAATCTTGACATATTTATAGAAAATACGTAAATGATGAAAGTGTAATATTGGTATAGATTGATATGGATTATAGTAAAGATAATAACAAAATTAAGCTTTTGTTAGAGTTAAAAGAATACCACCAGCTAAATAAGTGCTTTCAAATATGTAATATCAATGAGTTAAGTGATTTCGAAAAGAAAGCCTTTGTAGAAACTAAAGCTGCATTACTAAGTGTTCAAGAAGCTTACGTTTTTTACCATAAATTTGGACTTAATGATCTAGATTTAAGAGCCAAAATTTTATATTTAACAGGAAGTTTTATAGAGGCAAGAAAACTGGCCTTGTCAGCAAAAGAGTACTATTTGCTTTCCGATATTTATCTAGCAACAAATAGATTTCAAGAAGCAAGAGACGCGCTCAAGTCTGAAGCCATAAATGCCAAATGGTATTATTATACTGGACGCTGTTATCGAAAAGAGCAAGATTATCCAAAAGCTATTTTTTGTTTCGAAAAATCTTGTCAATTATATCTGAAAAATAAGGATTTCATACACACAGCTGTCGTACTTGAAAGCTTGGCAGGGTGTTTTAATGCTAGTGGTAATCTTAAGAAAGCAAATCAGTGCTTTGATGGGCTTAAAATTAATTTTAGATCAGATGAATGGAGAAATTTTCCACACTTCAAAGCAAGAGCTTTTATGGGTTGGGCACATTATCAACAAACAAGTGGTCACTTAGATAAAGCACTTTGGTCCCTTGCGAGAGCTCAAAATCTTTTAAAAAACTCTCAGGATTCATCAGATTTTATAAGATGCCAGCTTTTATTGGGTTACACCTTAAAAGATCTAGGACTTTTTGATAAGGCAATAAAAGAGCTAAGCCGCATTACCCCAAATGAAAAACAACAGCTTGTGGACAAGTATCGCTATTTAGCTCTGGTGTATTCTGAATTAGGAAACACCAAAGACGCTGAGTATTTCATTAATAGTGCTTGGAACTCAATTGACAAAAATGATCACTCAGGACGATTATTTTTACTCACAGATCATGCGGAGATTTTATTTTTAAGTGGAAAAGCTCGGGCCGAAAAAACACAAAAAGAAATAGAAGTTTTTAGAAAGGCCACAAAAAACTCAAAGACAGCAAAAGATAAAATTTTAGAGCATTACGCTTTGAGTCGATTAGCATGGTATACAAAAGATAAAACAATAGCAAATAAATGTCAGAAATTTCATTTTGAACATCACCTATACTATGAAGCCTATTGGGATACGTTAAGTTTGGCTCATTGTCATATCGTAGATAAAGAATTTGATATCGCAAAAGATGTTTTAAATTATTCCCCTGAAATTTATTCTCCAATTCAAGATGCATGGAAGTATTTTTTATTAGCCTGTATAAGCATAAAACAAAAACAAGACAAAGAGATTTTTTATTTAACAAAAGCTTTTGAAAAAATCAAAAATCGCAAGACTTATATATTAAAATATATTATACACAAAAGTTTGATTAGTCTTAAAGAGAATGATAAAAATATTCTTTATAACTACAAATGCCTTCAAGAAACAGAAGCAAATTTGACCGATTTTCAGAAAAAACAAGCAGATACTGTTTTAACAGATGTAGGTTTTGAAGTATCGCGTATCTTAGATTTGAGAGCAGATCCACAAAATGTGGTTGTGAATTTGAACAATCATGTTATTTACACAGGAAACAAAGTGGTTTTACGGGAAAGCAAACACCCAACAACATGGAGGATGTTAGAAATATTGGTTCATAATCGCTTGCGGTTTTTATCAAAAGAAGAGCTATCTAAAAAAATATTTTTTAAAAACGAATACCACCCATTGTACGATGACAACCGTATTTATGTGACTATTAGTAGATTAAAAAATATTCTGAAAAGCAAAGAATCTATCGAATGCGTAAGAGGGCAATATCGTTTAGCTCAAGATGAAAAAATAGTTATTGTTAAATAGCCTGCTAAATCTGGCAAAAGACTCCAAGTCCAATAATATGCTTTGAATAAGCATAATTTTGTGTGTCCAAAGAAATATTACGTGTAAAATTATAGCTTAAAGCTGTAGACAACATATTTGTCCAATTTTTTCGAAATATCAGAGAGGGACTGAGAGTTTTCTCATATCCTCGTGATGACAACTGTTGTTTGGTGTTAATATATGAAAAATCAAAACCAAATGCCATGTTAAACCCCCAAAACAAATTTAATTTATTTACTGAAGTACTCAGTTTGTAAGTTAATTTGTCGTTAGTTTGATCCCGTGCCCTATTGTAATCAATATTAAATAAAATTAATAAATTCCACTCTGGCGTCAAGTCAAATAACTGCGAGAGTGTGCCGGCAGGATTTGTTGCGTTTAGACCCTCACTTTCGTTGGCATAAAGCTTGAGGTTGCCACTTAATGTAGTATTGCCTGCAGAGAAAATTTTTGTTCTTTCGCTTAGGGTAAAATTATAATACCTGCTATAAAAAAGATAAGAATGATTTTGCTGGTAATCCCTTAAGAGCAAATTGTAATCCATGTCAAAACTAAAGCCAGCCGGTTGTTTAAGCCAAGTATGTTCGTAACGATTTTTTAAGGTTGCACTCAAACTAACTTGATCGTTTTGATATACACTTGGCGTTGTTCTCTGCGCATGAATGGTGTGATTGATATCAATTTCTGGAGAGATTGACCAACTGTCTTCTATTATTTTTTCAAATTTTGTAAAAATCTCAGATTTCAATAAAGCAGAAGCCTTATTGCTCACTAGTGTTATGGCTTGGTCTGCCTGAGTTACAACGTTGGTGTCATATTTGAGTTCTTCGCTACATTTAAAAGTAAATAATTTTTGTGGCATTGGCATTCCATTTTTAAAACGTGCTACTTCTTGTCCTAAAAGTTGCTCAAGTTCATCGATTTTGGTTTGTGCCTGTTTTGCAACAGCGGTTTCTAAATCGTAATTTTTTGCTTTTTTGTATGCAGGAATGACAGTGTTTAGTATTTTTTCATTTTTAATTTTTTTGTCTTTTAGTTTTTCTAAAGGAATTAGGCCTATCTCTGCAAGCTGCAACAGTGCGGCCTGTTTGACCTTGTCATTATCTTGATCTAATTTTAATATTTCTTGATAACTATTTTCAGCTTCAGCAAATTCTTCTAAAATTTGAGAACTAGATCCTATATAATATAAAGCGGCACCTGTTTTATATTTATTTTGTATAGATTTCTTAAAAGAATTTTTTGCTGTCTTTAGTTGATTAACTGTATATTGTGCCTGGCCTAATTCATAATAAATATCTGTAGCTTGCATGCCTTTTAAAATAGCTTTTTCAAAATTAGAAATCGCTTTTATATAATTTTGCTGTTTCGAATTACAAATTCCTAACCAGTAATCCAATAGTCCTTTGTCATTTAGCAATGGTTCTTGAATTAACATTTTATCTAAAAGTAAAATAGCCTGCGGGTAGGCGCCTTTCTTATATAACGTATATACATCAGTTAGTTTTGGATTGAGTTTAGATGGCGCTTCTGCTCCAAGCCCAAGACTGCTTATTACTAGCAAAACAAGAATAATCGAATTAATAATTTTCATAATTCCTTCTTATTGAATAGTTATTTTAAAATTAATATTTGTTGTAGACCCTGGTGGTGGTGGCGGAGGTTGTTGATAACCTCCAGGGGGAGGGTTGTTTGGATTGTATGGATCACCAAAATATCCGCCAGGTGGCGGAAGATATCCTCCAGGAGGTGGAGAGCCACCGGGATATGGCCCACCACCTGGGCCACCAGGATGCTGATCACCAGGGGGTGGTGGAAATCCCCCAAATCCTCCTTGGTCAAATATTGGTCCATGCGACATATCTGGTCTACGGTTAGGATCGCCATAACCACTCAAATCTTTTGGCGGACCTCCAAGAGGACCACCTGGTCCGTGCATTCCAGGTCCAGGTTGAGAGCCACTACCAGGAGGAGGTGGACCACCTGGCATATCTACGTGCACGAATCCTTTTTTTGGATCTAGTTCATAGCCATTTGGAGGTACAAAATGTCCTGCAGAATCAATATCTCCCACAAATGGAGGAGGAACAAACACATTAGCAATTGGATCATACTTGCTACCTGGTGGTGGAGGGATAAAAAGTCCTGTCTTGAAATCAACATAAACTCCAGCAGGAGGAGCATAAGCTCCGGTAGATTTGTTAAAAAAACCTTCAGGTGGTGGTGCTTGTAATTGACCACCCATGCCACCCGGAGGTGGCAAACTACCTAACTCTTTTATACCCTCTCCAGTACCAGCAAAATTTTTTGGATCTACACCAGGCGGGATAGGAGAACGAACCATTTGCGAAACTTTAGCCATGTCCTGTTGCTTTACATCTTTTGTTTGTTTCTGTTCGGAGGGGTCTGTATTTTTTAAGCTTTCAAATTGAGCGGGAGATATTTTTGTTGGGATAGTGGCAGCTTCATAACTTGGATTGACTGTCGAAAAAGTTCCTTCTGTAATAACAGCAGCCTTTTCGTTAAACACTTTATCTACAAGTTCCTGTTTTGATAACCCTTGGATGTCTTCTGGTCGCGTCTTGACAAGCAAGGTCTCACCACTAAATCCAACTGCCGTAGTAATGTCGTTTTGTGGATTATACCCTGCTTGATTTTCGGTCCCTCTAACTCCCATGGTTGCAGAGCGTGTTTTTATAACAAACTTTGGCTTAAAACCCGCAATTTTTTGTGGTTCTGGTACAACCTTGGTTCTGATTACTCCTTTACTTAAAAAGGCCTCATCATCTCCTAACTGAATACTACTATTTGGTCCTAAGCTCATTTGTGTTTTATTTTTCAATAAAAGCTTAATAGAGCTTTCTGCAGTGGTTGTGACAAAAGCATTTTGTTCGATTGTGTCGCCTACTTTTAGCCACACTGATGGACCATCAGAAACTTTTTTTGCGGCTTTACCCTTCAGTAACACAACAGTTGCAGGTGCATCTTTTTCAGCAAACGATAGATGATACGAAAAAACAGTCACTATTATAAATAAGATATTTATTTTTTTCATATTAGATTGGATCCCTTAAAAAAAGTTTAGTTTTATTGGAATCAGTTTTATAAATTTTCCTTCTCTCTTCATCTGGACCAGAATTAATAACATTACTTGGTGGGCTGTTTATTTCTAGTGATCCTGGTGATATGATTGTTTTGTTAAATATATAAAGCCCTCGTTGTTTGTCTTCTGGACAATCAAGTGCAGAATAACCCATAATGTAAACAGGAATACGTGGCGCACCTGTTATATTTCCAACAGGAATCCTAATGATAGGAGGAAGATTTCCACCTCCAAGATTAATACATGCAGTTTGTGGTACACCAGTGTTTTGCAGGTCATTAATTTTTTCATGAGTGCCAGTAAACATTCTTATTTTAGCTCTAATGCTAAATATTACGCTATCATAGCAATAGTCTGTCGCATTACTAATGACAGCTAGTTGGCCAGATGGACAAGTGTCTATAATTACAGGCAAAAATAGGCCTGTTGCTGCGTCGGTATAATTTGACTCACTAAATGCATAATCAGCGCAGTTTTGATCATTTAACATTATTTGTATTGTTTTAGATCCCCCGGTTAGAGCAATAATTGTGTCTTTACTATCACCGAATCCACATTTAACTGGTCCTGTAAGGTCTGAATTTAAATAAGCAATGCTATAAATTTTATATTTTCCATTGGGAAGAGTAAAACTGATTGCATCAAATTCGTCTTTTAAAAAAAAGTTAGTCTCAACTGGATTGCCCTCTACCCCATAAATATAAATATAAACTCCACCAGTAACTTGCACAAAGAGTGGGGCATGATTTTGTTCTAATTGTTGAGACAACCAAGGTTCTTCTATGTTTATATAATTTTGTTTGCCACTAGAAAAAGTAATTTTTGTATATCCGTTGGCAACGTTATCCCATCTCCCATATTTTTCTAAAGCTCCACAGCCAGATAAGAAAATCAGACAAAATAAAAAATATTTCACATACCCTCCCTTAGGAGTCGCACGACTCATTACAAATATTTTTATAGTTTATTAAATAAACGAATATTTTACAATACTTATGTCATACTTAGACTCTAAGCGTTATGCTGCGTGCAGTAATTGCATTTGTCTTTACAAATGGGTGCTTCTTCGTTTTCAAAATACTTAGTTAGGCCTTGGATTAAGCATTTTGAATTTTTTAAAAAATCAAATAGAGCATAGAGTTCATTTCTTTTTCTAACTGAGTTAAATGCAATGCCTTCTAATAACTGAAAATCTGTCTTTTCCCACAATAAATAAGCGTGGTCTAAATAGTTACTGTCCCTGCCAACTCTGCCTATAGCTTGAGTTAAAAATAAAACAGAAGGTGGCAGTTGATATAAAATGACCCATCGCAAATGAGAAAGATTCATGCCCATTCCGAAGGCAGAGGTAGAAACTAAAATTTTTATTGTTTTTAATTTATATTGATTTTCTAGATGTATTCTTTCTTCATGACTCAATCCGGCATGGTAAAATGCTATTGCGTTGACATGTTTTGAAAGCAGGAGGGCGAGCTTTTCTGCCTCGTTTCGTGTTTGGACAAAAATCAACCCAGGATCTGTCTTGTTTCGAACCAGATCTATTAAAAAAGAAACTCTATACTGCCATGGTATTTGCATAGAAGATAAAAAAACTTTCTTTGTGAATTCAAATTTTCCAATCTCTACTACAGGAGATGGGAGTTCGGCGTTTAATATTGCTCTAGCTTGATAAGGCAGGGTTGCAGTAAGCCAAAGGCTTTTTGAAATATGGAGATTTTTCAAAATTTTTGGAAGCAATGTGAATGCCACTCTAAAATCTTCACCCCAATCCCAGAAACAGTGGCATTCGTCTACGACAAAAAAATTTGGCTTCCAATGTGTAATTAAACGAAGACGATGGGCATATAAAAATGATTCTGGATTTAAGATCAATACTCCGTTTTTTGGACTAGTGTGTAGAAGATAGATTAAGTCTTCTTTTGTGAAAACTGGGGTGTTTTTAAAGCTTAGTGTTTTTTTTTGTTGTCTTGCCAGTGCAAGTAATGGGGTTACCAAAATAGTTCTGACATTGGTTTTTGTAGCATAAAGTTCATAAATCAGGCTTTTTCCAGATCCAGTTGGTGCAACACAAATAACATGAGCTGATTTTTTATCTAATGCTCGAAGAGCTTGAATTTGAAAGTCTCTCAATATCTGCACATAATGTCACTAAGCAAAAAGCATACCTAAAACACTAGTAACCATAGTTAGTTTTTGCTAATAATATTAATATGGCAGCATCAGAAAAAGGTGTCTTGATTTTAGAAAACAAAAATGGACCAGAAGTCTCTTTTTCTGGCTTTTTGTTTGGAGCACCGATCTCAAAAGATCTTATCTTAAAGAAAACTGATTCTGGCTATGGAGAGGTAGTTTTTAATACTTCAATGTGTGGCTATCAAGAAGTGCTAACCGATCCTTCTTATTATGGCCAACTTATTTGCATGACAGTACCACATGTGGGAAATACGGGAGTTAATTTTGAGGATATTGAGAGCTCTAAGATTTGGTGTGCTGGATTTATTATCCATGAAAATACAGAAGTGCCTTCAAGCTGGCGTTCAAAAGGTACATTGGATGGGTATTTAAGAAAACACGAAATCCCGGCTCTTTACGGAGTCGATACCAGAGCCTTGACGCGACACTTACGTTCTCTTGGCGTTGTTCGAGGAGTTATACTGCCACTTAATGAACGAAATATGGCTAAAAAGCTCTTAGACGAATTGCCGCCTTTTGAAGGGAGGGATCTGATTTCTGAAGTAACCACAAGGCATTCATATTCTTGGGCATATTCTTGTGAATATTCTCAGCCAATAGCTAAATCTAATAAAAACGAACTTCGTGTGATTGCTATTGATTATGGAGTTAAGTGGAATTTATTAAGAAGTCTCCAACATTTGGGATGCAGTATTGAAGTTGTATCTGCTAAAGAAAGTGCTCAAAAAATTTTAGAACGCAAACCTCATGGAGTTTTCCTTTCTAATGGTCCCGGTGATCCTTCGGCAGCACCTTATGCTGTAGAAACAGTGAAAGAGTTGTTGGGAAAAATACCGATTTTTGGGGTATGCATGGGACATCAAATTTTAGCTTTAGCGTTAGGTGGGAATACTTATAAGCTAAAGTTTGGTCATCGCGGAGGAAATCAGCCGGTACTATCTACCAAGAAGGTAGAAATTAGTTCACATAACCATGGATACGCTGTTGACCAGATGAGTTTGCCAAAAAATGTTAGAGTCACGCACTTGAACCTGAATGATAAAACGATCGAAGGCCTAAGCGTGCCTGAATTATTTTGTTTTTCGGTCCAGTATCATCCTGAGGCTGCACCAGGTCCTCATGACTCTAGTTATTTATTTCAGGAATTTATTAGTCTTATGAAAAAATTTTGGAGTTTATGAATGTATAAAAAGTATTTAGATTCGATTATCGAAGAATTTACAAGTGGAGATTATTACAAGGAGGTTTATTTAGCAAAGCAAGAATATTTTGAGAAAGCAGGGATTGTTTATGAAGACGATCCTGCATATGAAGAGCGAATGTGTATTTTTTTGGATTGGTATTTGTTTGATCGTGATTTACCGGGTGTAGATTTGCCTCCCATTAAGTTTTTTTATAGAAAGAATAAAGACGGTTTTACAGATGAAGAAATGAATATTTATCTAAATTTTTGTTCCACTGTTCACTCAATGTTTCGTATAAGTCGATTGACTTTTTTTAAGAAGGATCTTGTGATAACAGATTTGTTTTCAAAAAAGAACTTTACAGTAAAAAATGTAGAATTAAAAAGTGGCTTTACACAAGGAGATATTTTTGAGGCTAGGCTAATCCCTTTTGGAGGGCACTATGAGTTTTCAAAAGGGTTCTGTTTTCATCCAATAGAGGTGGGATCTTTTATTTTGGGAGAAATACAAAAAGTGAAATATCAAGACAAGGAGCAAAAAACAAAGCTAATTCTTCAGTTAGCTGCCATGAAGCTAAAACACCTAAGATTTCAACACATTGATATAGCTCATATTTATTCATTCGAAAGTCGTATATAAAAAAAGCATTTTAACGCGCTAATTATAAAACTTAAATAATCAATTATAATTAAAATATTTTTCATTTCTATCTTGATTAATTAGGCCATATATTGGTATTTCATATTGTTTATAAAGACGAGAAATAATTCTCGTTATTAAATTATGAAATTAAGGAGTGAGAAAATGAAGAAAATCGCATTAACGATAATGGCATTATTTGCTTTTTCCGTAGTATCTTTTGCTGAAGATCAGGCTGCACCTGCACAACCAGGAGCACCAGCTGCACCAGAGGCTACAGCACCAGTACAAAAGCACAAGAAGCATGAGAAAATGGCACCAAAACACAAGCCAGGCAAAAAAGACAAGAAACATCACGATGATCATCCAGAAGGCGCAGCACCAGAAGGCGCAACAAAATAACTATTTAGAAACATGATCCTAAATTTTGGATCAAAAACCCTGTGTAATATATTATTGCACAGGGTTTTTTTATGTCTTCAATGTAGCAAAATACATTATATTGTGTTTATTCCTAAAAAAATCTTAGCAATCAAATTTCGTTCCTTAGGAGACACCGTTCTTTTATCGTCCTCTCTTGAGGCTTTACATAAGACATTTCCTCAAGCAGAAATTCAAGTAGCTGCACTATCAGACTACACCCCTGTTTTAGAACATATTTCTTATATCAAAAAAATTTGGCCTTTTTCATTTCATAAAAATAAAATCATTAGATTGAAAAGAATTTTGCAACTATCTAATACAATGAAAAACGAAAAATTTGATACTGCAATTTCTTTTCATGCAAGCCCATCAAGCGCGTTTCTAGCGTTTCTCTGTGGAGCCAAAAATAGATCTATCCACATTCATGATAGTTCAAGTAAACATTTTTTTTCGACTGTTCATATTCCTGATCAGCAAAGCACCAAATCAATTCTTGAAAGAGATTTAGATGCAATACGAGCTTTTGGTGTCAACATTAAAAATGCTTTTGTTCCTAAAATTATTTTATTAGATACTGAAAAACAAAATGCAAAAGAACTCTTAAATAATCTTCATCTTTCAATGCCATTTTTGGGATTAGGATTGGGCTCTAGTAGACCCACTAAAAGTTGGCCTCTAGAACGTTTTGCACTTTTATCAGTACTATGGTGTCAAAAAACACAGGGCTCAGTTATAGCTTTCTTATCAAAGGACGAAGAACCGTTATCACTTGTGTTTTTGAAAAAAATTGAAGATATAATACAAACTCTTATTACAGAACCCGCTGAACGAGCAAAAATTCGCTCACAAATTCATTGTAAAGTCGGTATTTCAATTCGATCATTGACTGCAATATTGTCCCAGTGCTCTCTTTTTTTAGGTAACGATTCTGGTCCAAGGCATATTGCCGCAGCTGTAGACACGCCTACAGTAACACTGTTTGGTCCAGAACACCCTTTCGAATGGCACCCTTACACGCTCTCTAAGCATTTTTACTTTTTTGTAGATAATTTAGGTTGTCGAACAAACAAGAGTAACAACGGTGATTATCCTTGGTGCGAGCTTAAGACATGTGCTGCGTATAATCATCAATGTATGCACAAAATAGGTGTACAAGAAGTTATTGACGCCTGTCTAAAACAATTAGGGTCTGTCCATGAATAAACTAGACAATCGGCGTGAAGACTTTTGGTGCAGATTTGGATGAGCCGATTGAGAAAAATGCGAGGCATAGCACGGCCTATGTTGAGCGTTTTTCGATTGAGGCGAATTCAAAGGTGCCCAAA
>JACRAO010000044.1 GCA_016213345.1 Bdellovibrio sp.
GGGTTAGTCTGCGAAGGTGGGAAAATACCAAATGCGCATATATTTAGAAAACCAGCCGACCCTCAGGGAGAATGCGTTCAGAAAAAGAATTCCCGCGAAAGTGAAATGACAGATTTACTAATGTCGTTACCATCCAATACAGTTGATGCTGTGCTTTCAGGACATTCACATACCATTATCCACCACTGGATTAACGATATTCCAGTTATTCAAGGTGGCGCTAGAAATCAATATTATAATCTTATTTACTTGACCTATGATTTTACAGAAAATAAATTTCTTAGAGATCGCACACGGATTGAAGGACCAGTACCGATTTGTCCAAAAGTTTTTGCAAATCAAGGCAATTGTGATGGGGACGAATTACCACCAGCCCAAGGCCGTGGAAATTTAATAACTCCTACTTTTCATGGAAAATTAGTTTTGCCAGATGAAACAACAGAAACGTCCCTAAAGCCGCTATTCGAAAAATATGACCCGATTATCAATCGTGTTATTGGGCATGCTGCAAGACCAGTTGACCACGATCGAAAAAAAGAATCAGAAATGGGCAATTTAGTAACTGATGTGATACGAAAAAAAGTAAAAGCAGATGTGGCTTTATTTAATCCTGGTGGTATTCGGGATGGTTTAAATGCAGGCGCCATTACGTTTGGAAAACTTTATAGCATTTTACCATTTGAAAATGCTATTTCAGTGCTTAAACTAACCGGAAAAGAACTAAAACTACTCATACGCATTGCAGAAAACGGAACTAGAGGTTATTTTCCTGTTTCGGGTCTAAAGTTAAAGCTTGTTCATTTAAATCAAGATGCACCTTCTAATGACATCAATAATGATGGTCATATAGAACCGTGGGAGATTAATCGTCTTCTAGATATCCATCTTGAAAACGGAGAAAAAATCAAAGATTCTAGATTTTATTCACTTGCAACAGTTGATTTTTTAGTAACTGGTGGAGATGATATGGCGTGGATCATGTCACAAATTCCATCTGATCGTATTCAATTTGACGCTGGCGGGCTTATTAGAAATGCAGTAATTGATTTTATTTCTACCAATGGTCCATTAAACACAGTTACTCATCCCCTTGTAGACCCCAAAAACCCAAGGTTCATAATAGTAAAGACTCACACAGCAAAAAAAAGGAAAACAAAATAAATGAAAGCAAAAATAAATAGCAACCAAGTAATTTCAGTGATTGATCAAGTTATTAAAAAAGACTTTGATCAAAATCGTAAAATTTTAAATTTTGATGAATATTTAAATTTGCTAAGCGAACAACCAGAAAAACAGCTACGTGGATCTTGTAAATATATTTTAGATGTATTTGAGTATTTCGAAAAAACTCAAGCTCCACAATCCCAGGTACTTCGTTACAAACTTTTTGATCAAGACTTCAAAGAAGGTGAAATAAAAGTTGTGGCAGAAGAAGACGTACAAAATCAAATTTTTCAGGTCTTAAAGTCATTTCAGAGACAAGGAATCAACAATAAACTTATTTTACTACATGGACCAAACGGAAGTTCTAAAACATCGATTACACACGCAATAATGTCAGGGATGGAGCATTACTCATTACTACCTCAAGGAGCGGTTTACACATACAATTGGATTTTCCCTGTAGAAAAAGCCATCAAAGGAGGAATGGGGATACATGACTATTCACAAAAGAAAGAGCCACTAAATAGTTTTGCAAAACTTGCAGAAGAAGACATATTAACAAAAATTTCTTGTGACTTTAAAGACTCACCATTTTTATTAATACCGCCAGAGCATCGTAAGATGTTTTTAGAAAAACTACTTGGAGAAGACGAAGGACGCTCTCTATATCATTCTTTGCCCACGTACTTTGTAAAAGGCGATCTATGTCACAGATGCAAAGAAATCTTTCAAGCACTTATTGGTACTCATGGTGGTGACTACAAAAAGATATTACAATATATTCAGGTAGAAAGATTTTATTTTTCAAAAAGATACAGAAAAGGCATTGTCACGATTGAGCCACAACTTCAAGTGGATGCCCAGTTTCAGCAACTTACCATCAATAGAAATATTCAGTCACTTCCTCCTTCTCTGCAAAGTTTAAACTTTTTTACTCTAACAGGTGATCTGATTGACGGCAATCGTGGAATCATCGAATACAGCGATTTACTTAAACGTCCGATTGAAAGTTTCAAATATCTTCTTATGGCGTGTGAAACTGGAGCAGTAAACGTAGGAAACACTATTGCCTATTTAGACACCGTCCTGCTTGGAACCACAAACGAGTTTCAGCTGGATGCTTTCAAAGAATTTCCTGATTTTACAAGCTTTAAGGCTCGCATCGAGATAATACGTGTTCCTTACATCTCAAGTTATACACAAGAACAAGAAATTTATACACCTGATTTAAAACAAATTGCCACAGAAAAACATATTGCACCACACACGGCTTGGGCACTTTCGCTTTGGGCCGTACTCACTCGGCTTAAAAAACCAAATAGTATCAATTATCCACCAAATGTAAGCTCTATTATCGCTAATCTTACTCCTTTAGAAAAAGCCAAGTTGTATGATTCTGGCGAAATGCCTTTAGCTTTGACTGCTGAGGAGCGTAAGATGTTGAAATCTTCGCTAAAAAAACTCAAAGAAGAATATCAAAATATCCCATATTATGAAGGCCGAATGGGAGCTTCTGCGAGAGAAATGAAAACAATACTTTACAATGCCACACAAAACTCAGAGTTTACTTGCCTATCCCCATTGGCTTTGTTTATGGAAATGGAAGGTTTTGTCAAACAAGTATCTGAGTATGAGTTTCTAAAACAGGATGTAAAAGATGGTTATCATGACGCGCTTGAATTTATTCATATTGTTCGAAATGAATATTTAAATGTTATTGACAAAGAAGTTAGAGATGCCATTGGTTTATACGAATCAAATCAGTGGGAAGAATTTTTAAAAAAATATGTCCATCATGTTTCATTTGTATTAAAAAAGGAAAAAATTAAGAACACAATGACTGGATTACTTGAGAATCCGGATTTTTCGATTATCGAAGAATTTGAAAAAATCATCGATGCTCCACCTGACGAATCAGCACGTGATTCTTTTAGGCAAAACATTATCTCACAAGTTGGAGCCTGGAGATTGGATCATCCAAAAGAACCTATAACTTACGCAAAGGTTTTTCCAGAGTTTTGGCAGAAACTTGAAAAGCATTATTATGAATCTCAAAAACATCTTCTTACACAAATGCATAACGCCTTAATAGTATATGGTAAAAAGCAAGAAGACCAGACCGAAGAAGGCGTCCGTCTGGCAAAAAAAACTATTGAAAATATGAAAACCAAAATGAATTATTGTGATCACTGTTCGAAAGATATAATTTTATTTTTGCTTGGACAAAAGTATTAATATCGTGAGCTACCTTACAAAAGAACTCACAGAAAACTGTTTTACTATTAGTCATGAGGTTGGACACAATCAAAACGGCATTAGGCTTGATGCTTTTTTAATGCAAATTTTTGATAAACGCTCTAGAGAAAAAATAAAAAAATCCATTCAAGAAGGCAAAATAACTATCGAGCGCACACAAAGTCCCCATTTACATCTAGGGAGTTTAAAACCCAGTACCTCTCTTTTTACCGGAGACAAAGTGCAAATTACAAGTATTAAAAAACAAGAATCGGAGGTTAATTTCAAATATAAAGTATTATTTGAGGATGATGACCTCTTTATAATCGACAAGCCTCCAAATTTACCAGTTCATCCGGCGGGAAGATATTTTTTCAATACTTTGATTACGCACTTAAGAACTCATAACGCGAATCAAGAATTCTACCTAGCACATAGGATCGACAAAGAAACAAGTGGGGTTCTAATACTCGCTAAAAATAAAAACGCATGCACTCATCTAACCGAGCAATTTGCACAGAGAAAAACGGAAAAAACATACCTTGCAATTGCACATGGTGTAACCCCAGCAGAATTTGAGATCAATGACCCGCTAAAAAAAGATGAATTTTCGGATTTAAAAGTAAAAATGCGCGTTGCTAAAACAGAAGATGACGCTCAAGAAGCCCGGACGCAGTTTAAACGTTTAGAAGCCATCAAAAAGTTTTCGCTACTATTATGTATACCCAAAACAGGGAGACAGCATCAAATCAGAGTACATCTTGCACACGCGGGGTATCCAATTGTGGGCGATAAACTCTATGGAGTTTTAGAGAAAGAAACATTGTTATTACCAAGACACGCACTACATTCACATACAATTTCTTTTACCCATCCCAAAACAAATAAAATAACAAAGTTTGTATCACCTCTACCTGATGATCTGAAAGAATTTTTGGATTCACAAATTTAAGAACAAAATGGGTTTTCTCGCTTTTCAATACCAACTAAAGTATTAGGGCCATGTCCTGGGCAAACAGGGATGTCGTCATCTAAAGAAAAAATTCTCTGGCGAATACTTTTTATTAATACATCAAAATCTCCACCCCAAAGATCCGTGCGGCCTATACTTCCCTGAAAAAGCGTGTCTCCTGAAAAAAGCATTTCTTTTACGTTAGATTCGCTATTTTCGTGTAGGCGAATACTCACACTCCCCGGGCTATGCCCCGGCGTATGTATGATAGAAAACTTTAGACTTCCAACACTAATGACCTCTTCGTCTACAAAATAATGCTCCACAGGTAACGGATCTGAGAGATTAAGTCCAAAAAAACCACCTTGCATTTTTAGTTGCTGGTATAAAACTTCGTCATTTTTATGAAGTGCAATCTTAGATGACACTTGATTTTCTCTAACATCTCTTGTTGCTGCTATGTGATCCAAGTGCGCATGTGTATGAAATAAATATTTTACTTTCAAGTCCTGACCAAATGGGGTTTTCAAATTTTTTAAATATTTTAGTATTTCTTTTGACTCATCCCCTGGATCAATAATGACGGCCTCTCCAGTTTTAGGACAAGCTAAGATCTTGCAGTTACACTGGAAAGGACCTACTACGATTTCCTTGAGGATCATGTTAAACCATATATTCGATGTGATTTGTTTCAAGTCTACTAATTACTACTGAAAATACATCTAAAAGTGAAGTTATGGAATCTTTCATCGACACCCCTTCTCAATTAGTTTCAGAGTCATTTCTTTTATTTCTTTAAAAGTTGCTTGTGGATACTTGAGTCGTAGTTGATGTGATTTTATTTTAAATGCCAATTCAAAAAGATCGGAAGCAAGTTTCAGTTTTTTATAAACATATAGTTTATAATCCATAATCCTAGCTACTTAACACAATACACTGGGTCTTACAAACTTTTATGTCTTATTACTACAACAACTTAATATCAGAAATCAAACAATAAGTTATTATGGCTTCATATTGATGACAATATGGAGGAGGATTTACACCCCAGCAATCATTTGGATGACCTGGACCAGGAAGTCCACCATAATTTCCTCCGCCACCCCATCCTCCGCCATAATAAGTATATGAGTATTCGCAAACAACTTGCGTACCAACTACTACTTTATAAGGATCCTCATTTTGCCCCTTAGTCTTGCCTAAAATATTAACAAGATAGGTCTTATCTTTTAATCTAATCACATCTTTATATTGAGTGTCGATTAACACAGGCTCATCTACCTTAGTGTCTAAATCTTTTAAATAATTTTGCAAGGTTTGCATACCTGTTTCAGTGCCAAACTCTTTCTTAGCACTGTCTTTTAAAGTTTTTTTGAATTTTTTAAAATTATTTTGCTGCATATGAAAACCAGCAGTTTCAATTATTCCCTTTGGTGAAGAAAAATTATTTTGATCACAAGCCATCAAGAAAACAACACAAAATATAAACGAAAACACAGCCGTTAATTTTTTCATAAACTCAATCCCCCTATTAGTCTGTCACGATAGTACTTAACATTTAATAATGTCAATAGATCTCTTTTATTAAACACACTGGAGTTTTTGTTTTTGGCTCCTGACACGATGCGGGATTAGAATATTCACACAAAATAACCATTGCTATTAATACTTGAAAACCTGAATTATGCACCAGCTCTTTTTGACCCATAGCGTTTGCTTTATAATATTTCTTGGTTTCTCGCTTACAAGAATCAAGCTCAGTTTTAAACAAAACAGGCTCATCATCAAGTTTGACTTCCATTCCAAAAAGACGCTTTTGTAAACAACACAGTCCTTTATCATGTCCATATTGAATAGATGCTTCATCTCTCAAATAAGTGTTCCAAAGCTTTAGATCATCGTCAATTAGCGCGTTATAAGACTTCTTGAATACTGCATCAGGAGTTGTGATGTCATTGCAAGACGAAATAAAAAAACAAAGTAAATAAAAAAAAATCCATTTATTTGGTTTATAAAAACCAATTTTTTGCTTACACGCCATCATAAATATTTTGCCATAATATTTTCTCAAAATACACTTAAGAGTTATACAATCAACATAGCATCACCATAGCTATAAAACCGATATCTCTGCCGAATTGCCTCTTCATAAGCCGATAAGACATAATCTCTTCCTGCAAAAGCACAAACAAGCATCAGTAATGTTGAGCGAGGCAAATGAAAATTTGTAATAAGCGCGTCAACAATTTTAAACGGAAAAACTTTGTTACCACAACATCCTGGACATCCAGGATACAAAAAAAGATTTGTTTTTTGTAAACCTGGTTTGATCCCACTTTCTAAAGTACGCAAAGTAGTTGTTCCAACTGCAACAAATCTCCTACTCTCTTTTTTATACTGCGCGAGCTTCTGCGCAACCGTTTGTGAAATTTCGTAGTCTTCTTCATGCATCTTATGTTCTCTAATATCTAAAGTTTTTACAGGCCGAAACGTTCCTAAACCAACATGTAATGTAATTTCTTGCCATGCTATTTTCTTTTCTTTTAATTTTTGCATGAGTTCACTAGTAAAATGAAATCCGGCAGTAGGAGCTGCCGAAGAACCTTCTTTTTTTGCGTAAATAGTCTGATAAGTCACAAGATCTTGAACACTCGGTGCCCTATCAATATAAGGAGGCAAAGGAACTTGGGCGGCTTGCGATTTTAGTGGATTTATATTAAATTTCACAACCACTGTGCCATATTGAGATTCAAAAGATGGTCTGACAATTTCTCCCAAAAGACCTTCTTCTCCCAAGGCTTGTACGAAAAATTTTAAACCTTTTTTGGGCTTTGCACTGGCATGAAATGCTCCCTCCCAAACACAGTGTTCCAGTTCCTTAAGAAGCAAAAACTCTACTTTACCTCCTAATAAAAAAAATCTACTCCTATTATTTTCTATTACTCTATAGCCAAGCAGTCTGGCCCTTAAAACTTTAGAATTATTTGCAATTAAAACATCATTTGAGTTTAATATTTCAGGAAGTGCATTGAAGTTATAGTGTTGCCAAGTTTTTTGCTTGCGGTTTAAGACCATAAGCCTCGAAGTATCCCGTTTTTCTAAAGGTTCTTGGGCAATAAGCTGTGCTGGCAAATTGTAATTATAGCTCTCTAAAGCATATGGATTTGTATTAATCATCTCACAAAGACACTTACCACAGTTTATAAATAAGTGCGTCCGGATAGTAATGCCTTAAAATAGTAGCCATCTGATAGCCTTTCTCACCCATGACTTTTGCACCCCACTGGCATAGACCAACCCCGTGTCCATTTCCGCGTCCCATCAGATACCACCCATGATCTCCTAACATGACACTAGTTTTTATCTGAAAAATCGTGCTTTTTAAACGATTTGCACCAAGCCAACTGCGAAAACGATTTCCACTAACTCTAAAAATAACTCTTTCGAGCCGGTTCTTAAAATGCAGTTCAATTTCCTTAACTCTGTCAAAATTATCTGCACGGGAAACCGAAATATTTTCAAGTTTCCATTTAGATAATATGCCAGAAGATATGTAAGATAATATGATCGAACTAATGCGCAGCCAATCTTTTGGAAATCCCGTGTCTTTTACGCCTTGTCTAATTAATGCCTTTAAATCTGACTCACTCAGAAAAAACTCCCACTTGAAAAAAGGTGAGTTTTTACAAAAAGGACATGGAACTCCTTTTTTGAATCCAAAGTGATTTCTGCCCCACACTGTTTCTGGTAAAATAGTTTGCCCTCCACACATCGAATGATAAAATGCTTTTATTGGTTTTAAGATCTGATTTTCATGCATCATTAAAATCAGGCCCTGAGTTTGATTAACTATTTGTGAAGCACGAAAATGCTCGTGCATAGATCCACGGTAAAGCTGATCTTTCACACTGGCTTCGACATCAAAATGAGTATGATGGTTTTTTCTGGCTTCTAGCATCTGGTAATAACCATAGCTACGTGCAGCAATAATTTGAGCAGCCACAGCTTCTTTACTCCACTGAGCAGAAAACTCAAGATTTACTAGTCCATCTAAATATTTTTCGATATCGAGCACGTTGATGGTTTCGCAGTATTTTCCCTTTGAATAAAACAGCAAAGTCTCCCTGTATGGAAAATTTTGCACACTGGTAAAACCAGCCTCACTTTCAATCACCAACGGTTCTGGTAGAACATAATTCCGATGCTCTTGTGTTAAAAAAATTTTCCCGTTTTGACATTGCACATTCCATTCGGATAACTGATTAGCAAAGTAAACAAGCTGAGTCTTATTAATACCAGTATATAATCGTAAATCAAATCCACGCACAGTCACAACTAACTCTTTTTCGTAAATTCTGACTCTGATTTTTACAGGCGAAGCCATTTGCGCGGGAGGTATCAAGCTAGAATCTGCCAGCTCCTCCCATAAAACCAACAAAACTAACAAGAATATCCCTCTTCTCAGAACAAGTCGCCTCATGCAAATGTTATTGTAATGTGAAAACAAAAAAATAACATCAACATTTCCTTGACTAAAAAGCCGCAAAAGTTTAACGCAAGCTGAAGGCGGGTAATAACATGCATAAACTGAAACTCTGGGTATTTTGTTTTTTAATCATTTCTCCAGTCTCTGCATCACCAGTCTCTGCATCAGTACAAAAAAAACAGCTTTGGGTTTATACTTCAATTTACAAAGAATTTGCCGCGCCCATAAAACAGGCCTTTGAAAAGCAGTATCCCAACATCGAAGTCAATATATTTCAAGCAGGTTCTGAAAAAATACAAACAAAAATAGAAGCCGAACTACTTGCTAAAAAAACTCAAGCAGACATTGTTTTAGTGTCAGACCCTTTTTGGCCAAGTACATTATCTAAAAGAGGACTCCTGCACAGTCGAACCAAACACCCCACCATTGAGACTAATTACTATTCACTAATGATCATTGTTTGTCACAAGGACATGCCAGTTCAGCAAAGACCAAAATCTTTTATAGATTTTACAAAACCAGAATTCAAAAAGCTCATCCAATTTGGCAGCCCACTAGAATCCGGCACCATGTTTGTCACAATCGCATATCTAAGTCAAAAATATGGGTGGGAGTATTTTGAGAAACTAAGAGATAATCAATTGGCATCACAAGGAGGCAATTCGACCGTTATTCAGAAAATTGAGTCAGGCGAGAAAAAAATCGGAATTGTTTTATTAGAAAATGCCCTAGCTGCTTTGAAACGTGGCAGTCCAATTGACATAGTATACCCCACAGATGGTGGCATCCCAATCCCAAGTGTTCAGGTCATCTTAAAGGACTCACCATCCAAGGAAGAAGCCTCAGTGTTTGCTGATTTTTTATTATCAAAAGAAGGCCAAATGTATTTAAGAAATGGATTTATGTACAGCGTAAACAAAGACGTCCCACCGCCAGAAGGTGCTAAAAATATGTCATTAGCTACAAATCTAAAAAACCTCTGGACTGAGGATTTCGTACAAAAAATTTCGCTTCACGGGCAGGACATTAAAAAGAAATTTTCTAAACTCATTTTAGAATGAAAAAAACCATTCGAGTTCTATTATTAATCTTTCTTGGATTTTTCTTTTTATGCCCGTTATTAGCGCTTTTTTTTCAATTTCAGTTTTCATATCAAGAAATACAGGACAAGATATTGCAACCGAGTTTTCTTAAATCATTTGTGACAACAATAAAAACTTGTTCTTTTGGTGGTTTTTTTGCAGTTTTTTTAGGTCTTATTTTTGCAAGGCAATTTGCTTTGAACAAATGGCGCCTTAAACGAGTCCAAAAATTAATCCTTTTGATTCCTTACTTGGTGCCAAATTTTGTTTTAGCCATCGCATTTGTCATTGCATGGAATCCAACTAGCGGTGTCTTAAATTTTATCTTCCAATTTCCTTTTGGGTTATATGGGATTTCTGGCATAAGTTTTCTATTTGCGATTGCTCATTTGCCCATAGCCTTTCTCATGCTTGAAAATAAAATCCAAAGGATTGATCCATCTCTTATAGAAGCTGCCAGACTTTCTGGAGCGAGTCACCGGCAAATATTTTATAAGATCGAACTTCCGCTTTTAATACCAACTCTCATTAGTAGTTTTTGTCTTTGTTTTGCACTAAACATTTCTGCTTTTGCAATTCCAGCCTGGATTGGAGCACCTGAAAAAAACTACACTCTTACTTATAAGGTTTATCAAGCTATACAACTTGGGAGACAAGAAGGAATACACGAAGCAAGTTTTTATTCTCTCATTTTATTTGGTTTAGCCCTCATACCATTTTTAGCCCAAATAGGCTTACAAAAGAACGAGAAACGTTTTGTAACGGTCTGCGGAAAAGCATCTAGAGTTGTAGAAAAAAAACAAAGTCTGAAATCATTTATAGGTTTTCAGTTATTTTTTTGGGCTACGCAGATTTTGTTTTGGATTGCTCCTCTTTTTTGTTTACTGGCAAGCACTTTGGTAAAGCCAGGGTGTATTCACCAAGAGGGATTGGGCTGTTTTAGTAAAATGTCGTTACATGCTTACTCTTATGTACTCTTTGATCTGGCTGAAACAAAATCTGCCCTACAAGGAAGTTTCATCTATGGCAGTTTAAGTGCCTTGTTAATTTTATTGATTTCTTTCTTTTCTCTTTTTCTTTTTTCAAAGAATCAAAAAATGTTAAAAATTATTGAGTGGGTTTTTAGCATACCCATTGCCACGCCTGGTGCCATTATCGCGATTGGACTAATTATTTTTTATAGTGGTGGTAAGTTATTTAATTTTTACAATACGCCTTGGATTGTTGTTATTGCTTATATATTAAAACACCAAAACCTTGCTTTTCAGCCGCTAAAAACTGGGCTCATGAATATTTCTACTACTCTGATGGAGGCAGCACAGGTTTCAGGTGCATACCCGCTAAAAGTTTGGACAGCAATTGTTTTGCCGATTTTGAAGCCAGAAGTATTGGGAGGATTTTTTTTAGTTCTTATTCCTATTTTAGGAGAGCTCACAATGTCTATTTTTTTAGCTAGCCCTGTGTTTCAGTCAATAGGGACTGTTTTATTTGACCTGCAGGATTACGCTGATCAAACATCAGCAGCGGCTTTGTCTATTTTGCTGGTGATTTTTATTTTATGCCTTAATCAGCTAGCCTGGTCAGTGAGCAAAGGTAAAGTGGGTTACTAACACACTGTAATATTAATTTATTATAAAGTTGAGTTGGGATATTTTTAAAATAATTTTGTTCGCTCAGGCGCGGCATCCTGCCTCTGGGGCCCCCTTGGCCATCCCTGGCCGGGTCGCATCCAGCTCCCCCAAGGCCTTCTCTCACAAAATTATTTTAAAAATATCAAATTAACTCATAGAAGTATTTAATCTCACATGTGTTTTTGAGATAAGCAGTAAAAATTAATATTACGAAGTACTGGTACCCAAGCACTAGATATCTATTGCGCAACACTGCCTGCAATGCCAACAGTATAAAGCATTGGAGATGAAGCACCAGTGATTGTCTCTAAAAAAGCTTTGTACTGAAAAAAGCGATTTTTACTTACACCAAATAAGGCAATACCAGGAGGAGACAAAGTGACATTGTAACCTTTATCAGTGTAATATGATGCTGCCGTGCCATCGGGGCCAATAAAAACTTCGTTAGCACCACTACAAGTCGAGGTAGCACAAGATTTAACTTGAAATTTTATATTTGCAGTACCTCTGCGATATAATGACTTAATAGTTGCATCACTCAAAGCGGTTTGCCAAACCGCTAACTCGTCCATTGATCCATCAAATTTAGCGCCTGGTGACTGGTCATAACCAAAACCAATATAAGTAAAAGTTCCTGCAGTAGAATCATTACCAGCCGCAAGAACATTTGACATAAGAAGTGTGCCATTTTGATATAATAAAATCGAAGCACCCGATCTAACTAGAACAAGATGATACCATGTACTTGCTGCTAAATCGACGCCACCATTGACTGTCACAGTAGCAGTTTTTTGAGTTTCAAACCAAGGCTTTCCACCAAAGAGATAAAAATTATAATCATTATCCGCATAAGCATTGGCATGTGCAAAAAAACCTTTTGTCAAACCTGCCGCAAAAGGCTTAATCCAAACAGAAATAGTATAATCACTGCCACTCAAGTTTAAAGTTTTAGGAGCTATTTGATAATACTTAACGCCATCAAACTTAACAGCCTCACCAAAAACTCCACTCACATCATCTATAGATGGACAAGATCCTCCTCCGCAAGCATTTGGGTCAATATCTATATTGCCTGATTTATCTAAATAATCTACTACTCCAGAAGCATCCTTATCAAAATGAATGAGCAATTTATTTGTACTCATGATGGCACTACCTAAACTTGCAGGATAATTGCTCTCTGCTAGCTTACCGTCAGGAATATTTTTTAAGTAAGCTTCTTCGGGTATCCACGAAATAGTGGACCACGTAGCCTCCTTTCCTGCATCAAAAACACGCGAAATAAATGAACCATTAGTGCCAGGCGCAGTTTGTTCTAAATAACCACTCGCAGCATTCCAAACAACTCCACTTTTTGCACCGACCCCAAACCCCGCTGCAATATCACTAAAATCTGAAAACACAAAAGGTGATGCCGAAGCTGACGGAGATGCAGAAGGAGATGCTGACGGAGTCGCTGATGGCGACACCGAAGAAGAAGAACTTGGCTCAAGACAATTATATCCCATTTCTTTTGGATTACTTGGCACATAAGCACTATGAATATCAATGGTTGTATCTGTAAACAAATCCAGCAAACCGCTGGTACCAACCTCATAAGGATAACTCAAACTTTTTTGCAACTCAGAAGTAAAAAATAAATCTTCGGGGAAACTACCTGTTGGACATGTGCTCTCACTCATAAAACCTAAAACCTGAATAAGCCTATTAGTACCTGAAGGCACTTTGACTGTTAGAATACCACCCGTAGAGCTTATATCCATAAAAGAAGAAGTTGCTCCAATATAGCCACATTGTTTTCCCGTAGCCATCTCGATAACATTAGTAGTACCTAAAAATTTTTTTACAGGAATACCATCACCAACCACATTGAGAGCTAAACATCTAAATCCATCAATAGAAGATGGGGGTGAGGGAGCATAGTGGGAAAAAAGAAATGTGTGATTTGTCAATGCCTGCGGAGTAACTAACATGCGCAATAGTATATAAAAATCATCTTTATTACCCAAAGAACACGCTGCTAGCAACAACGTAAGCATTAATGTAAAAAAATGCACCCAAAAACGTTTGTTTTGCATCAAGTAACTAATATATCGAAATGCTGGCATAAAATCAAAAATTATAATACAAGTATGTAGCAATGCGACATAATCTTAAGATTAAAAACTTAAACAAATCTTTTGGGAACACGAAAATTCTCGCTGACATTTCACTAGAAATTAACGAAGGCACATTTGTTTCATTTTTAGGACCATCTGGCTCAGGAAAAACGACACTCCTAAGATGCATAGCTGGTTTAGAAAAACAAGACTCTAATTCAGGCAGTATTCAATTTGGAGATCATATTTTATCATGTGTTTTACCTGGTCAAAATATTTTTGTCCCTCCTGAAAAGCGTAATTTTGGGATGGTTTTTCAGAACTACGCTGTTTGGCCACATCTGAATGTATTTGAAAATGTCTCCTTCCCTCTAAAAATCAAAGCAAAAGAAAAAAAATTAACACAAAATCAAATCCGAAAAAAAACGCTCGATACACTAAGCCTTGTTCAGTTGGATGGACTCGAAAAACGCTATGCATTTGAACTCTCCGGTGGGCAACAACAACGCGTTGCCTTGGCAAGAGCGTTAGTGATGTCACCTAAAATATTACTTTTAGATGAGCCTCTAAGCAACTTAGATGCACAACTCAGAGATGAGCTGGGACTTGAAATAAAAAAACTTCAACAAGAATTGTGCTTAACAACCATTTTAGTAACACATGACCAAAAAGAAGCATTGCTCTTTTCAGATCTGATTTTCATTATTAACCAAGGTAAAATCGAAGCTCAAGGAACTCCCAATAATCTTTATTTTCATCCACCAAATGAATTTGCCGCACAGTTTTTAACCTTAAGTAAATGTCACAAAGAATTTTTATTGCGTTTTGCACAGACTCAAATACATAGCATATAAAACGTAGGCAATTAGAAAAAAATCTAAGTGGAGACGGTGTCCATTTGAGTGCCGAAGCATATCAGAAGTGGGGTGAGATACTTAAAAAATACTTATAACTTTTTGACTTTATAAAAAATTTCTATTGCTTTTTTTGCAAACTGAATTAGAGTCTACTACTTATTGTGTTTAATAGAATTTGGGGGAAGAATGAAAAAAATATTTTTTTTACTGACGTTTGCTTGCATATGCAGCTCATTTGCAGTCGAATTAGAAAACCAGACACTAAAACCACTACCTCAATGCACTGCAAATATTTCTCGTTTTAAAGAAGTGCATCCTTTCTTATTCCGTGGTGCACAACCAGAAAACTATGCTGACTTAGAGTGTTTAAAGAATACCGGCATTAAAACTATTATTAACCTAATTGATAAACCCAAAGAACTGATTTATTTTGAAAAAACACTAGCAAAAGCCTTGGATATAAATTACTTCTCATTTCCAACCAGTGGCATCTTACCCCCTGAAGATGAACACATACAAGCTATCTTAAAAGAACTAATCAAAAAAGAAAACCAGCCAGTTTTCATTCACTGCCACTACGGAAAAGATCGCACAGGACTAATAGTTGGACTTTATCGTGTTTGGTATGATCATTGGGAGCCCGGGCAAGCCTGGGAAGAAATGCTGTCATTTGGTTTTAACAAATACTTTTTAGGCTTAAGTTACTATTTTTGGTCCAAAGCTGCTGGAATTAAGCCTAACGAATAAGCTGGGCAGTTGTTGCTTTTTTGATCAATCTTTGCATTGGAACACTAAAAAACCTATGTAAACACCAGGCACTGAAAATGCTAAGTGAAACAGATAAAACAGAATAAATAAAAACATGCTTATTCAAACCAGTACGCGCTAAAGGAGGCAAAATCATCAGGTGAACCAAATAAATCTCATAAGAAAGAATACCAATAAACACTAGCAATGGATGAGAAAGTAGTTTTACTACCAATGCGTTTTGATACTGCATTTCTGTCAAAGCTCTAACAGAAAAAGCAAAAAATATAGCCGTAAAAACATAAATAAAACCTAACCACCAAAAATTATAAGGGTAATAA
>JACRAO010000051.1 GCA_016213345.1 Bdellovibrio sp.
ATAAAGAAGACTGATAGCCATCTAGATCCGTTCTCTTAAATAATATATTATGATCCTTTAAAAGTCCAATCACCCTGAGACTTGGATGACCAAAAAAATTACCTGCTCCTGATGAAATCCAAACTATTTTCGGCCTTAAAACAGCCAAGATCTCTTGGGAAGATGAATATTTTGATCCATGATGACTGATTTTAAAAGCCAAAGGGAGAGAATATTTTTCTCTTAATTTTTTAAACCATTTTACAGCTAATTTTTCCTGTTCATTATCTGCATCTCCCATAGAAAAATAATTCCCATTTTTTAGCGGAACCCATACCATACTCATATTTTGGTTATTTTTAGATTTTCCTAAACAAGACACAAAAACAGGATACGGAAAACAACCAGACTCCCAAATACAAAGAGAAATCCCTAGTTTTTTTAATTTTTTTGCTATTTTCTGCCCTTTTTCAGATACAATTTGGACTTGCGCCGTAACAACACAACCTAACGGCATTAGTTTTGCCAACTTAAAAACCCCACCCACATGATCTTCATCCAAATGTGTGAGTGCAATCCATGAAATTTTCGATATCCCACGCCTAATAAATAACTTTAACCAATTATCAAATCGCAATGCTCTTTCTGAACCAACATCAATCATGCCAGCTTCTGTTTCTATGTGATTTTTTTTATTAATAGCCACGAGAGCAGCATCTCCTTGTCCTACATCAAGCTGCTCAACCCATAATGCCGTAGAGCCATAGTGTTCACTCTTAAAACTATAATGCGCTAAAGAATACCTAAGAATAAACAATGTTACTAAAAAAATAATAAAAATATTTATTTTTCGCCTACCAGAGACAATAAAAAGCAGTAGCCCTGCAGCAAATAGCCCCAAGCATAAAGAAAAAGGTTGAACCACCCAAACTTGGGGTAAAATAAATGCAAATTTTAAAAAATAAGTCATTCCTACTTCTGTTATATTTCCTGTAAAATGAAACAAATAAACACTAATTTCAGGCAAATGTAATATTAATGCCAAAATTCCTAAAAATTGAATTGGAAATAAAAATAATATAAAAAAGGGGAAACTAATTAGAGTCAAAACTGGTGTTGCAAATGCAATCAAATGACAACTAAAAGCATCCCAAAGTGCAACAAATACCCAAGAACCAAATGCCAATAATACGTGGCTTTCAAAAAAAGAACTTTTAAATTCCTTATGTTGTTTACACTCCAATGCATAAAGCGCTCCTCCCACAGCCAAGGCATAATGAATCCTACCAGGTGAAAAATCATTAAAACTAGAAAAAAAAA
>JACRAO010000047.1 GCA_016213345.1 Bdellovibrio sp.
TCTCCTAAGGTTGCTGTTGTTTCTTTTGCGCTTGTAAAAACCCCATAATCGAAACTCATTTTCACAATGTATTTTTCACGAATTACAAATTCTCCCCCGACCCCCAAAAATGGACTTTTAAATGACGTCGGACTTGTAAATTCAGTATTTGAAGCTGGCAATGTATAAGAAGTTATTTTATAGCCAGCGCGTACAAATACTTTGGGTCCAAAAATTTCATTTTTTGTATAATAATTATACCCAACATCAATTTTTAAGTGAAAGGCATTTTGACTAACTTTTTGTGCCGTAGTTGCGGATCCAGTACTGAGATCTTTTTGAGAATAACTGGATAGTCCGTAACCCACTGTTAATTCTGTAAACCATTTTTTTGTTAGCCATAGTTCTCCATCAACTTTTGTACCATAAAACAGACTATTGCCAGATACTCCGCTTGTTCCCCCTTGAGTTGAGTATTGTCTGGAAAAAGTACCAAACCAAAGTTCGCCATTTCCATAACCTAAAGCAGGTGGCTTTGGTTTATTGTCGCGATTTTCTGCCTCAGATGATGAAGTTTCTGTGACAATTGGTGCAGGGATAATCTCAGAAATTTTTTGGTATTTAGCGATCTTTTTACCAGGTTCCTCTTCTACAATATTACAAAAAGCCAAAGATGATTCAACACTGTCGACTTGTAGTTTTCCGATAGGAGCAAGTTTCCAATCTACAATTGAGTTTAGGAGTGGGTGTTTCTTTACTTCATAGAGGCTAGAAACTACTAGGGTATCACCTTTGTGTACAATCGAGTTGTGCGAATGGTGTCCTAAATTAATTATTATTTGGTTTCCGTCTCTGCCGGTTATGTGGCCTTTAAATGGCACTTTTTGAATCATATTTTCTAGTGTTTTTTGGTAACGTGTATTTAAATTACCCTCGGCTAGGGCTCTGCCTTCTTCGGGTTCTTCTAGTACAAAAGATTCACTAGCCATGAGTTCCAGTGCAGGAGCGTGTAACCAATCTATAGTGAAACGATAGAACTTGCCTTCTTTTATGATTTTCGTTCTGATTAAGCTTTCTACACGAAATGATTTTACTATTTGTTTTAGTACTCCTGTATCATCAATGAGTTTAAAAAACGGGAGTTTTGATTTAGTAAGCGTAATGTTTGCTTTTGTCAAATCGTAAAATCTGAATCTACTTTGATTTAGAAAAAAGTCTTCTTGAGCTTTTTTAACGTAATCTATAAATAGGCCATCGACGTTGTCATAAGCTTGTAGCGCTCCAACGCTTTCTATGGCAAATTGTCTATCTAATTCGGAGCCAAATAAGCTAGAAACTTGCAAACTTAAAATAATAAAATAGAGTGGCTTATATGGCTTTATTTTCCATTTTTTCTTCATATAGTGAAACCAGCATTTTTAATTCGGTTATTTCTTCATTAGCCTTTTTTAGGGAGTGAGAGAGTGTATCTACGCTTAACGCGTTGCATGGCAGGAAATATTTCCCCTCTTGCATCTTAAAATGGATTTTGTTTGCCTTAATGTGTCTTCTGAGGGTAGACAGGCTAATTCCTGTTTGAACGGCATATTCTACTAGCGGGATCCATTGTTCTTGCTTAGTTTTTTCATACATCCTAGTTCTATTGTATTTCCAGTGAGAATAAATTCAAGTATTCTTAATATAGAGTCAAATGACAGAAGCTAGAAGAGAAAAAATAACAATAGGTGCCAAGAAAAAGACAGCTTTTGTGTGCAGTGGGGGTGGAACCAAAGCTGGAGCGTTTCACTTGGGAGTTGCTTTAGCCTTGCAAGAGCAGGGATTTAGGTTTTTAGGTGGCACTATTAATTCAGCGCAGGCGAAAGCAAGTCCTGGGCCTATGGATATTTCTGTTTATGTAGGTTCAAGTGCAGGATCGATAATTACCAGTTTTTTAGCAGCCGGGTATTCATTAGATAATATCTTTAATTCTTTTCTTTCTAGGGCACCATCTGACCCTAAAGATGCTATTCCCAAGGTTTTATCTAGTATAACGTATCCAAAAATGTTTAAAATCCGCCCTGAGCTGGCCAAGGAGCAACTTTCGCAGCTTTTGTTTTTAAGACATTTGCTGTCAGATTTACTTAGGGGGAATTGGGGTGCCCTATTGCGTCTCAATTGGATCAAAATAAGTGGGATTTTTTCTGTTGAAGGTATTGAGCAATATTTAAGCAAAGAGGTGTTACCGTCCAATAGATTCGAAGATTATTTGGCAGATTTGTTTATTGTTGCCACTCAACTAAATCATTCGCGAAAAGTAGTTTTTGGCAAATATCGCTATCAGCCTCCTCCACACGATCTTTTTTGTCAGTATGACAATGGAGTTACGATCTCAGAAGCTTGTGCTGCCAGTATAGCTTTGCCATTTGTTTTTGCGCCTTATTCGATAAAAAATGAGAAGGCAAATAAGATTTATTATATAGATGGTGAAATTAGAGACACTTTGTCTACTCATGTGGCAGTAGATGCAGGAGCCGATTTGATTATTTCAAGTTACACGCATCAACCTTATCATTTTCAAAAAGCAATTGGTTCGTTAACTGAGATGGGTTTGCCGTCAATTTTGGTGCAATCTATTTATTTAGTGATCGAACAAAAAATAAATAATCACATACATAACAAAAAAACACATAAAAATGCAATTGATGCTGTTTATCGCTATTGTAAGCAAGCTAAGGTTTCGAATCACCATGTCCAGAGGATTTGTGAAATTTTAGAAACAGAGCTTCATCATAAACAAAATGTTGATGCGATTTATATTCACCCACAATCAGATGACACTCAGATGTTTTTTGGAGAACATTTTAGTTTGTCTCAAAAAAAGCTTTCTGAAGTTGTGAAAAGTGGTTTTAGAGCAGCAATTGATGTTTTAAAGAAATACGATTTTGAAGATCGTAAAGAACATGACCTACCTCCAATAGTTTCAAAAATCGCGCAGTAAGCGCGTTGACTCATGGTGACACAAGTGATACAGGAGCTATAAGGGAAGGTTAAGAATAATATGAAGAGAGTATCTGTTTTATCGGTTCTGTGTCTTATTTTTGTTGGATTCGGTTCTTATGGATTTGATGAGATCGGCGGAAGTTTTACCAGCCTCGATCTTACAAGGGATTTTTCAAACAAAACCATTCAATATAAAGCGGGTCGTGGTTTTGATCTTGTTTTGGTGGTCTCTCCATTTTCAAAGGCAACGCCTGTTGTTCAAGTGCTTAAGGCAGTCGGTGCTGCACAATGCAATGTTCTTGGCGTTAAAACGGAGTTAAGGGATCTTGATGGAGGTGACGTTCATAGCTGGAATCAATATGAAATCACATATACCGTGCGTGTTGAAACTCAGAGTGGAGGTAGCGGAAGCAGCTGTAGCATCTCCGTTTCAAATCCATCACCAAACATATCACCAAATATATCAGTGGACAAAGCTATTTTACTTAATGTTGTTTTTTAGTTGATAATAACCTAAGCGCTTTGGTATAGTTTATATTAGAGGATGTGCCGCATGAAAAATAGACATGCCTGTGCATTGGGGAAGCTGGGTGGAATTGCGAAATCTAAAGCAAAGCGAGAGGCCGTAAGGTTAAATGGCCGACTGGGAGGGAGGCCAAGATCATCGATGGCAAGGAACACAGCACATGCTGCTATGTGTGATGTGATGTCCGGTGAGGATTGGAGCATAGCATACATGGATTTTGTAGACCGATTTAGAAAATATCCATCCTATCATTTAATCAAGCAAGAGCCTCCCAGAAAAAATAAAAAAATGTATGCCCTGTTGCAATCTATTTGTATTGAGCTCTTGCAGGAAGCAGATATCCCTTTGCATGGCTGGGTCTGCAAAAACTCCTATTTGAAATCACCCTGGTTTGTCTCTGGCATGAAATCTTTTTATGCAATGGCAATTGTAGGATCTCCTGTCGCATTCCGAAAGAATAATATTTTTGTGATAGATAATTTTCTTGAACGGGTTTGATAATGAAATTTACAAAAAAACAAATTACAGATTTACTCATAGAGCTTGGACGAAGATTGTTCAATTTAAATTTTTAAAAATAAAGAATGCAAGTAAAGTTTTTGCTATGATTGAGAAGTATTATCCAAACAACAAAATACCCGTTAAAACGCAGTATTTTGTCGAAGAATTATTTAATGAAAAATAATTATTATTAGTGGCGCATTATCTATACCAAAATCGATTGCAGGAAGAGAGATACTTTCGTTTTGTGAGAAGATCTTTTTTTGATGCAAGAAATTGCATAATTAGATAGCTAACTCATTGAAAAAAAAGGATTTTTTTGAAAAAGAGTGTTGACTCTTATTTGTATTAAGATTAATTTTTCATGAGTACTTAAGCTCGCAATTGGGGAAAGCTTAAGTGAATGTGAGTAATTTAAGGGGAAGTAGTATTAAAAACCACCTCTGGAAGTTTTAGGGGGATGGGGGGAGTTCCTCCAGAGGTGGTTATGGAACCGAAACACCTGGTTTAAAAATCCCGTATTTTTGCATCTTGCTAAGAAGAGTATTTTTATCAATTCGGGAAACTTTACAGGTAGTCTCGATTTGCCAATCGAAAGTCTTTAAGAGTTCTAAAAGATAAACTTTTTCGAATTCTTCTCTAGTTTTTCTAAAATCAACTCGATGATGTCCAAAATCTGGCAAATCACTTTCTTCGAGTTGATCATCTTTTGCTGACACGATGGCAACACGTAGGACATTGCGAAGTTCTCTTAAATTACCAGGCCAGTCATAAGATTTTAGTTTTTCCCAGACGCTATTGCTTAAAGTGCGAATGTGTTCTTTATGTAACTCATGAGTAATTTCTTGTGTGAGTCCTATTACTATTTCTGTAAATTCATCAGTTCTTTTGTGAAGCGGAGGCATTTCAATGCGAAAAACATTTAATTTTTGTAGGAATTCGAAATTAAATAATCCAGCTTGTGCTCGTCCTTCTAGGGCCTGGCTTGTGGTTGCCATGAGTCGCACATTTAACACCATTGACATCGAATTGTGTTGTGGATGAGGTATGGCTTTAGTTTCTAGTAAACGAGAAAGAATTTTTTGTTCAGCAAGTGGCCATTCTCCAATTTCAGGTAGTAAAAATGTCCCACCGTGAGCAGTTGGAATTTGTTCGCTAAGTGGAATATCCTTTTTCGCAATTACATACGGCAAGGTCGAGCGTTGGCTATTGTTATGAATCCATTGAGCTAGCGCGCTTTTTCCTGATCCGTTTGGTCCATATACAAGTACAGGTGCAGAATCCGCCTGTGAAGCCAGGAAAACCAACCTTCTTTGATACTGCGGGATAAATTGTACTATTTCCATGCCACACCCCTGAAACTACGTTTCATAACCCGAACTAGCGCTTTGAGTCAAACTTGTCAATCAATGTTTACCGCGCGCTGCAATATTTATCAACAGACAAAACATATAAAAAATTACTACTTTAGTATTGTATTAAATGTTATTAGTTTATTGCCATAAAAAATATCGTAACTTGAGATTTTTCATTGTCGCAAAGCGTTGTTTAGGTGTATAAGCTTTTTTTAATGGATCTATTAATAGCTCAAACAGAAAAATCACAAATAAGGGAAAAACCTAAATCTAAGCCTAAGTATGACAGTTGGGGTATTTTTTTAAGAATTAATAGAGAAAAAGTTTATCGTTCTGCGCGTGATTTTTGTAATAAAATTAATTTAGGAATTAGCTATCCACAATATTCACGTTATGAAGCAGGAGAGCAACTGCCAAATTTAAATCAAGCGCTTTTTTTGTGTCAAAACTTGGATATCCCATATTTAGAGGGATTTTTTCAGTGGAGTTTATCACAAATTTCTGATGCTAAAATAAAAGAGGATATTTCAAAACAGCTTGTACAACTTCAATCAAACAATAATGAGAAATCAAATGGTTTAGCTACCGATTCCGCACTTTCTAGTGATTCTTTATATTCAACTACTATTCTAAAAACAAAAAAAGAATCCTTTTTAATGGACAATGTATTTGTATTTAATCGCAGTCATAGAGAGTTGTTTGAATTAGATCCGTACTATAGAGATATTTTTACTTACGTAAATTCCTTTGGTCCTGATCTGATTTCTATTAACGAGGTAGCCATAGCACATGGACTGCCTTTTGAAAGAACTAAAAAAATGCTCGACGATCTTGTTAAGCTTGGAGTTATGGAAAGAAAAGATAGTCAGTATAAGGCATTAAAAAGAGTACTTTATTTCCCAGATGACGAAGATTTTTTTATGCTCCGCAACAAAACTTTCTTGCATAATGTGCATGCCATATTTAATAAAATTAAATATCAAGATTTAGCCACTAGACAAGGCTATAGAACTGTCGTTACTAGAAAATTAGATCTAGATCAAATTGGAAAACTATTTACTCTCATAGATGAACTTATTTTAAAAGCAGCAGATTTCCCAGAAACCAAAAATGAAGACAAAATGTTCTCACTTTGCATTCTCTTAGGCGAAAGATTTACACGTCCTAAGCAGCTTAGGTCTTGACCAGCTAATTCTTTGAACCTATAAATACATAAGTTCTTCTTAAATATTTATGTGGGGAGTCTTTTATGAAAAAATTTGTTCTTTTTTTGATCTTACTTATAACTCAAATTTCTTTTGCCGGAATTAAATTAGGGATCGTCTTAGATAAAGGGGGCAAAGATGATAAATCCTTTAATGCCTCAGCATTTAAAGGCGCAATGCTCGCTAAAGATCGATTGCGGTTTGAGGTCAAGGATGTAGAGGCAAAAGATGATAATTCTTATGAAGAGCTGTTAAAGTGGTTTGCTTCTAAAAACTACGATTTGATTATTGGAGTAGGCATAGCACAATCGCAAGCTATAAAAAAAGTTGCAGCACAGTTTCCAAAATCTAAATTTGCTATTGTAGATGCAGAAGTAAAAGCTCCTAATGTGCGCTCTCTACTTTTTAACGAACATGAGGGCGCTTATTTGGTTGGAGCCATAGCTGGTTTAACTACAAAAACAGGTAAAATTGGCTTTGTAGGTGGTATGGATATACCTCTTATTAGACGATTTCAGATGGGATATGAGGCTGGTGCAAAAAAAGTGAATCCTAAAATTCAAGTGCTCACAAGTTATGTTGGCAATGTAAGCGATGCATGGAATAACCCCCCAAAAGCAAAAGAACTAGCGCTTGTACAATATGGTAAAGGGGTAGATATTATTTTTACAGCCGCTGGAGCATCTGGTCTTGGTGTTTTTGATGCAGCCGAAGAGAAAACTAAATTTGCTATCGGTGTTGATTCAAACCAAAATGGGATTAAACCTGGCCGTATACTGACCAGTATGCTCAAAAGAGTAGATACTGCTATTTTTTTAACTTGTAGTGATCTGGCAGGTGGCGTGTTTACACCTGGGATTACTTATTATGGGTTAACTACTGGTGCTATTGAGTATTCAAGAGACGAAAATAATGCAAAAATTTTAGCTCCAGCAGTCATTAAGCAAGTTGACAAAATAAAAGATGATATTTTGCATAAAAAAATTACAGTTCCTGATTATTATAAAAAAAATAAATAATTTTTTTCAATAAAACAATTCAAATGTGAAGGCCAAGGTGTAAATGGATGAACAAACTCTTGCAGTTGAGTTTCGAAACATTACGAAAACTTTTGATAATGTAGTAGCTAACTCAAAAGTAAACTTTAAAGTTCAAAAGGGAACTATTCACGGTATTATAGGCGAAAACGGAGCTGGAAAATCTACAGCTATGAATATTCTTTTCGGCATGTATTCACCAGATGCTGGTGCCAGTAGTGATGCTGGAGAGATAAAAATTTATAATACCCCAGTGAAATGGAATTCCCCATTTGATGCTATTGCACATGGGGTTGGTATGGTCCATCAACACTTTATGTTGGCCAACACCGAAAACGCCGTAGACAATATTATTCTTGGCGCAGAACCAGTTTTTTATGCATTAAGAAAGCTACCAAGTTTTTTTAGACTTATACAAACTAAAAAGGCTGTCCAAAAGTTAAAAACGCTAGCTAAAGTATTTGACTTTGAAATTGATTGGGAAACTGCGATCGAAGATCTTCCGGTAGGAGTGCAACAACGAATTGAAATTTTAAAGCTTCTGTATAGAAATGCGGAAATTTTAATTTTAGACGAACCAACGGCAGTGCTAAATCCTGTAGAAACCGAAGCACTTTTTATTAATTTAAAAAAACTCAAAGAACAGGGAAAAACAGTACTAATTATTACCCACAAGCTCAATGAAATTATAGCCTGTACAGACGAAGTTACAGTTTTTAGACACGGAAAGGTAGTATGTAGTCTTAAAACAAAAGACACAAGTACCGAAGCACTTGCTGAATTAATGGTAGGGCGAAAAATTTTATTGCAAGTGAGCGTTCCTCCACAAAAAGAGTTTTCAAAAACCCCAGTGTTAGAAATTAATAATTTAGTGCTATATTCACAAAAAAAAGCAAAGAAGAAATTAGATCACATTGGTTTTTCAGTGTTAAAAGGTGAAATTGTTGGCATAGCGGGAGTAGAAGGTCATGGACAATCTGAGCTAGCACAGATTTTATTGAGTCCTAATGCTAAAGAATTTGCAATTAAAGGTAATATTAATATATTTGGCAAAAATATTCTTTCCTTAAAAACAAATCAAATTAGAGAACTAGGAGTTAGCTTTATACCGGAAAACAGACAGGCTCAAGCGTTGCTCTTAGACTCAGCATTGCAAGAAAATTTTTTACTAGGCAACCATGATAAAGGAGAATTACAGTTTTATAACTTTCTTTCATTTAATAAAATTAAAGAAAAACTGCTTAAAATTGTACGCGATTATGATATTCGTCCTGGAAATCCAAATAGTTTAGCAAGACAGCTTTCAGGTGGAAATCAACAAAAACTTGTTATCGCAAGAGAATGTTATAGTCAGCCCAAGCTCTTGATCGCAAGCCAGCCTACACGGGGTGTTGATATTGGTGCTATTCAGTTTATTCATAAAAAAATTATTCAAGTACGAGATGACGGAGCAGGTGTCTTATTGATTTCTTCAGAGCTTGAAGAGATTCTTGCTTTGAGTGATCGAATACTAGTAATCTATGCTGGAAAGATTGTAGCAGAATTTAATAGAGGAGATCCTAAACTTTCGCGCATTGGGTATTATATGTGCGGAGCAAGCGAAAGAGAAAATGTTCATTAAAAAAATACTCATAATAATACAGCCGGTATTGGCTATTTGTATGGGCTTGTTTATAGGACTAATGATTGCTTATGGCTTGGGAGAAAACCCCTGGTCTGTTCTAAAAATATTAGTCAATGGCGCTTTTGGTTCAACGCATGATTTAGCGAGTACCTTGTTTTACACAACACCGCTTATTTTTACTGGTCTTTCTGTCACAATTGCTTTTCAGTGCGGGCTGTTCAATATAGGAGCCGAAGGGCAACTGCTCTCAGGTGCATTTGCGGCAACTACTGTGGGGATTTTATTTGCAAATTTGGGTTCGCCATTAGCCCCATTTATCGCGATTTGTGCCTCCTTTATTGGAGGAGCTTTATGGGGTTTTTTTGCGGGCTATTTGAAAGCTAAACGCGGAAGTCATGAAGTTATTAATACAATAATGCTCAATTTTATTGCGGTCGGTATTACGAGCTGGCTAACCCTTTATGTTTTTCCAAACAGAGGAACACAAAATCCAGAAACACAGGAAATAGCGGCACAGTTTCGTGTTCCATCTTTATTTTTAACAGAGCATGCGACAGTTAATTTTTCATTTTTTTTGGCACTCTTAGTAGCTGTTTTGACTTGGTTTTTTCTTTGGAAAACTGTTTTAGGTTATAAGCTCAGAGCCACGGGGCAAAATATTACAGCAGCTAGACTTTCTGGAATTTCGGTTAATCAGATGCAAATTCTTGCAATGGTACTGGCAGGCGGAGTAGCAGGATTAGTCGGTGTTGCCGAAATTTTAGGACAAGCTGGTAAATTCAGAATTGGCTTTTCTCCTGAATATGGATTTATGGGGATTGCAGTTTCTCTTTTGGGGCGCAATAAACCATTAGGTGTAGTTTTGTCAGCGCTACTTTTCGGTGCGCTTCATAAGGGAACTATGAATTTGGATTTAGAAACAGAAAATATTACTAGAGATTTGTCTCTGGTATTTGAGGCTCTCATTATTTTGTCGGTCACAGCTGAGGGACTTTGGAGTTATATACTGGAGAGGCGTAAATGACAATTCAGATAATACAATACTGCCGAGCTGGAAGCGAGGCTTCTTATAATTGCAAGCGCAGCCTTGGAGGGCGAGCATGACAATTGAAGAGATAGAAACTTATTGTTTACAACTATTTAATTCTACACTGAGAATCTCAATCCCCTTATTATTTGCCGCCTTAGGTGGCTTTTTTAGCGAACGATCTGGAGTTATTAATATTGCTTTAGAAGGTCTAATGCTTGTGGGCGCTTTTGCCAGTGCTGCTATTGCTTATTTCACACACTCTCCATGGTTGGGCGCTTTGGGAGGAGCATTAATTGCAAGTTTTTTTGCTCTTTTTTATGGAGTTTTTGTTATTTATTTTAGAGCAAATCAAATTGTTGCAGGTGTTGCATTAAATATGCTTGCCTTTGGGTTGATACCTTTAATAGCAAAAGTTTTGTTTGATGTAACTGGATCCTCTCCTGGGTTATCGATTGAAGACAGATTTCAAATCATGCCTGTTGTTTTAATTATTTTGTTGATTGTATTTATTCATTTTTGGTTCCAAAAGTCTAGCTTTGGTCTGTGGGCCAAGTTTGCAGGAGAGCATCCAATGGCTTTGCATTCCGCAGGAATTTCTGTTTTTCGAGTGAGACTTTTCTCTGTTTGGTTAAGTGGAATTTTGGCCGGCCTAGGGGGTATGAGTTTGTCTATTTTCCTTTCTTCTGCTTATTCGAGAAATATGACGGCGGGTAGAGGTTTTATGGCCTTAGCAGCGCTTGTTTTTGGTAAATGGAAACCGTTACCAACAGTTTTTGCATGTCTTTTATTTGGCTTTGTTGACGCGCTACAAATTCAACTTCAGGGTATTGTGCTGTGGGGTGCGGAACCAGTACCAGTACAGCTTATTCAAATTTTACCATATGTGATTACCATTTTGGTGTTGAGTGGTTTTGTAGGAAATGCTAGGCCGCCAAGTGCGTTGGGGTTGCCGTTTACTAAGTCATGATTTATAATGATAGGAATATGAGATTATATACTGATCTTAAAAGTGTCTATGAGATGGCCTTAGATAAAATGAAGAGAGGAGAAGGATTTTTATGAGGAGTAAATTTTTGAGTGTAGCGTTTATTTGGAGTGTAGTGCTTGTAATGGTGGGCGTTGCAAAGGTGGGACATGGTGGCATGGTCTCTAGTTTTTCACCAGGCGATCTGGGTAGTGTTTTGGATAGTCAGGTTGAGTCGATGATTAAAACTATAGGCATTGCAGGTGACTATAGACCCTTTATGCCAGCAACCCCATTGGGTGTTATTATTGGTTTAGATATCGGAGCAGATGTCACTTTTTTCCCCCTACCAAGTGAGTTCAAATCAGCTTTGACTGCAGCAAAAGTGAGTGGTGAAATTCCAAATACATTTTTTCTCCCTAGACTTAGTATTCATAAGGGGTTACCGTTTGGGATTGATATAGGTTTTGCTTTTTTGCCTTATAGAGCTGATATTGCAAAGTTAATTGCATTTGATGTAAAATATGCTTTTCTAAAAGGAGGTGTCGCTCTTCCTTCGGTAGCACTTAGAGCAAGCTATAATCAAACCAAGCTAAGTAATTTTATAAACGTAAAGACCATTAAAGTAGACGCACTTGTTTCTAAAAAACTTGTCATTATTGATCCCTATGCAGGTTTGGGTGTTCAATTTGCGTCAGGACAATTAGATATTACAACCGGTCTTCCGGTAAGCGTTTCTGCAAGCAAATCTAAAACCGCATTACATGTTTTTGCAGGATTTCCATTAAAGATGCTTTTCTTTACCGTTACTGGAGAGTTTGATTATTCATTCCTAGGGATGTCTATTTTTGGATTAAAGGCAAGTTTTTCAATTTAAGCAGTACATAAGTGAAGTTTAAATGGCTTGTAGCTTTTTTTTGTTTTCTATTTGTGGGTTGTAATGACTTAACATTTAATGCGCAGCAACTCAAAAATAAAGTGTTACATTTTTTTAAAAAACAAGAAAGCTATGATGGCACTCAAGGCGAAAGATATGCAAAAGAGTTTTTAGGAAAAGCCAGTTTACTTAAGGAGATATATTTTGTAATTTATCAAAAAGAGTTAAAAAATGTTCAAGAATTTTTAGATTATCAAAATATCCTTATGCAAGGAGCTTCGCTCGAAGGTGTTTATAACGGGCTTACCCATTCTTCCCGTTTCCGTAAGCTCGAAGTAGAACATAAAACCACAAAAGCGATTGTAGTTAAAATTTTTGCAGATGAATTATGGAATTTAGAAAATGAACTATCAGTGAAAACAGTTTTCAATAAAACGCATGCTCTGCCACTTGCCCGCCCTATTGATCCGGCGCTTTTTAGTGGTACAGAAAATGAGTTGCAATTTGAAGAAAAAACATCGCCTCAAACTAAAACGGAGTATTTTAAATTATTTTTTAATGCCTCTATTTTTACCCTCAAGAGAGTCATAGGCGATGAGGCTCTAAAAGTGATAGCATCAAAAGAAAATTCAAAAGAAAATTTAGCAGCATGGTATGGGCGGTGGACAATAAAGCTAACACAATATAAAGTAAGTTTTGGTTGTGAACTTAGAGATACTGGTAGCGAGTTATTTCACCGCAAATGGGCACAAAATGTGTCTGTTGATATTTTACGATGGGAAGTTTTGAATCGTCTTCATCGTTTGTTAAATGAAAAGAATCGAGATTAATTTATATGAATCCACTCATTATTACTTGTGCAATTACTGGTGCTGAAACTACAAAAAAAGATCAATCTCCCGTGCCAATTACGCCAAAGGAGCAGGCCCTTGCGGCAAAAGCAGCTGTTATGGCAGGTGCTTCGATTATTCACTTGCATGTTAGAGAGAACGATGGAACTCCAAGTCAGCAAGTAGAGCGTTTTGCAGAAGCTATTGGTGCAATTAAAAAAGAAGTTAATGATGTGATTATCCAAATCTCTACTGGCGGTGCACTTGGAGAAAATATCGAAAATCGTGCAAGGCCTTTACAGTTAAAGCCTGAAATGGCGTCTTTAAATTTAGGTACCATGAATTTCGGAGATAATATTTTTTACAATCATCCAAAAGATATCGAAATATTAGCAAAAAAAATATATGAAAACGAAATTTTGCCCGAGCTTGAAGTTTATGAGGCAGGTATGTTAGAGAGTGCATTTCGTTTATGTAAAAAAGGTATTTTAAAAGACCCAATGCATTTTCAGTTTGTTTTGGGAGTACCTGGCGGAATGTCAGGTGATGTGAGAAATCTTTTACATTTAGTATCGCTTTTACCTCCAAATGTGGGTTGGGCTGTGGCTGGAATTGGCCGTTATGAGTTACCTCTTGCGATACATGCAATTTTATTGGGAGGGCATGTAAGAGTAGGATTTGAAGATAATATTTATTATTCTAAGGGTATGCTGGCTGAATCTAATGCACAACTTGTAGAAAGAGTTGTAAGAATTGCTAAAGAGACTGGTAGAGAGGTGGCAACTCCACAGCTAGCTAGAAAATTATTGGGAATTAGTTAAACAAATTGTGCAAATTTTATATGAAGATTCAGATTTAATTGCAGTCAATAAACCGCCGGGTATACCAACGCATACGACTTTAGACGAGAGTCGAGAGAATTTATTTGCGCAAGTAAAAAAAATTTTATCACAAAGAGAGCAAAAAGAAGTTTATGTGGGCTTGCATCACAGATTGGATAAAGATACCTCAGGTGTGATTTTACTGACAAAAACCAAAGCCGCAAATTTTTGGGTTTCTCAGTTGTTTGCTAAGCATCAAATTAAAAAAAAATATGTAGCCATTGTTTCATATAAAGAGGCATTTTTGAAAAAAAAATGGAGTATAGTAAATTATTTAAAAGACACCAGAACTAAAGCACGTATAAGAAAAATGATAGTTGTTAAGCGCGGTGGGGTTTATGCCGAAACTGAATTTGTCTTACTGAAAAAATATTCAGCTGTTTTATTAATCGAAGCTTTTCCGAAAACCGGTAGAATGCATCAGATAAGAGTTCATTTGGCTGGTTGTGGATTGCCGATATTAGGAGATTCGCTTTATGACAAAAAAACAGAAGGTGTTCCGCGGTGCATGTTGCACGCTCAAAGCTTAGGTTTTTTTCATCCATTGTTAAACAAAGAAATTACTATTGTAGCTCCTGAGCCAGAAGATTTCAAAAAAGTCCTAAGGTCGTAAAGGACATTCTACGGTATCACCAAGTATATTCTCACAGTGCTCTAGTAGTAAGTATAAACCGTAATACAAATCGTTGTAAAAAGAACTGCGACTAAAGGCCAAAGTACCTGGCTGTGTTATAAGTTGTGTGCCTTGCGTGTTTGTATAGACAGGTCCTCCGCCCTGACTGTATATCTGCCCAGTTGGTGTAATGATCAGAATTTCTAGATAGCCCTGTGCCTGGTAAGATGTAATAGGTGCACTAAAAGCTCTCGAATAATCATCGTATGATGTATAGAAATAAAAGTTAAAATAAAATGAAAAATTACTATTCTGATTCCAATAGTATGTGTTATCAGAAGAATAATTTGCACCAGAAATAAAGTCATAACTGTAACTACAGTAGTTTGGTCTTTGACTATAATATGAAGTGTTATTATAACCTAAAAAAGAAAAATAAATCCTATCTTTAGGTTGAACAGGTAAACCGGTTTGATGGATATTGTTATTATAATTTGTATATAAATTTGAATAATTAAAATAAGAATTAGGAAACAGATCCCAAAGACAAACCGTTGCTCCACCTGAATTTATTATTACTCCAGCAGTTTGTGCACAGGCTGTCTCGTAATTTGGAGCTGTTCTGCATTGACCAAGAATCTTAAAACTACCTGCACCGCAGGGATTAGTGGGTGCTGGAGGTGGTACAGGCTGAGCTACTGGTTGTGGTTGCGCAGGAGGGGGATCTGATTTGCCGCAGTTGTTTAAGACGACGCCAATACATAAAATCGTCAAGATAATCAAGAAACGCCTGATTAATTTCATATTAAAATCTTTTAATTCCATAAAAACACCTCCTTTTAGGTGTGTTAAACAAAAACCAGAATTAACATATACATTTTTCGTGCCAATTTTTTACACATATATACACGGAAGTTAGAATTTTATTTTCATTTAATATTCAATACTTAAACTAATATTATTTAATATGACGAGATTGCCAAAGTGTCTAAGTTTTAGTCACTGACAGATACTTAGACACTTCGGTAAATATAGTTTCTGCCATATGTTTCCAGGTAAATTTATTAAGTGCACGTTTTTTTGCCTGCTGTCCTGTTGTTTTAATGAGTGAAGGGTTGGCCAATATTTGATCTAGTTTGCTAATAATGAGATTTGTATCTGTTGGATTAACGAGCCAACCAGAAACTCCATCTTCTACGGCATCTGGTATGCCTCCACTATTGCCTGCTAGCGCAGGAACTGCGCAGGCTGCTGCTTCAATAAATGAAATTCCGAATCCTTCTACATCTGGTGGTTCGATATGTTCGCGAGAGAGCATGACATACAAATCAGCCAAATTATAATAATCTCTTAGACGATCAAATGATACGGCTCCTGCAAATTTTATATAACTATTAAGACCTTTGTCTTGTACGAGTGAGTAAAGTCTATCGTGATCACTGCCTTCGCCACACACAAGGTAGACTAGGTTTGGGTATTTTTTGATAAGAGCGGGCATTGCCTGAATCATTTGATCAATCCCTTTGTACGGGTCAAGTCTGGTTACAGTTAATAAAACTATTTTATTTTGTAATTGATATTTTTCACTCAGGTCTTGAGCTTTTTCTGAGGGGAAAAATTTTTCGATATCTACGCCAGGATTAGCAACTACTATATTTGTTAACGGGATATTACATTTGGTATATAAAAGATTTTTAGTAAAATGACTGTTAGCAAAAATTTTGGCTGCGTTTTGTAAAATATTTCTCTTTATTGGTGAAAATAATTTTCGTATCTTTCTTTTTGTAGTGTATGAAGACTCTAACAGTTCAACGCCATGTGTAAAAACGAAATAAGGGATCTTAAAATATGCTCTTACAGGTGTACAAATCCAAGATGAAATAGCGTCTGGAATCCAAACGGTGTGAAAAATGCAACAAGGTTTCCAATGTAATGCTTCATAGGTGATGGCGCGTGAGAACTGTAAAGCGGCTTTTGGTATTTGCGGAGATATAGAGATTCTTAGTGTGTCGATAGAACTTTTTACATCAAATAGTTCAGCATCTTTTTGTGCAGGAGCAATTAATTTGATTTGTGCACCTGGAATTTTCCCCATCTCTTTGAAGAGTTCATAACTCAAGGTGGCAATCCCTCCAAATCTTGGTCTATAATCAAATGCGGTTGATAAAATTTTATAATAACGCATAGCGCTTATGTTTGTTGTTGTTCAATATATATATTCTCACATATTATTTTAAGTATGTTTAAATTAGTTTCAATGCTTATAAAGATCCAAATATGGGCAATAGAATGACAGACAAACTGATGATGTCCGAGTTTAAGCAAGCAGGGTTCATAAGTTTTGGAATTTTTTTATTTCTTATATCCATTATTCCGCCAGTGAATATCTCAGTTGACGGAAATTCGATGTTTTGGGTTGGTGTCAATTTAGTAACACAACAGAGCTTTGAAAGTTCTTCTTTACTGGGTGCAATTGGGGTTGGAGGAAAATACTATTCGATTTGGTATCCACTTCTTTCTCTGATTGAGATTCCTTTTATAGCTTGTGGCTTTCTTGTTGCAAAATTAATGCATTTAGAAGCTTATAAAATTAATATTGCGCTAGTGTTCTGTTTTCTTTTACAGACATTGCTTGTAACATTTACATCTTTTTTCTTTTTTTTAGTTTTAAAAAAAATTAATTTCAATTTTAAAAATTCTTTTTTACTTACACTTGGGCTGGTTTTTGGAACTTATTACTTGGTCTATGTACGATCTTTATTCGCTGATTGTCTTTTGACTTTTATTGTTACTGCTTCTATTTATTTAATCCTTTGCGGAAGATCTATTTTATCAATTGGCATTCTTTCGCTATTGGCGATTTTAGCAAAGCCAACAGGTATTTTTTTAGGACCGGTAATTAGCTTATATTTAATTATAGAAAAAAAATATTCGTGGCAAAAAAAAATAATTCCGTTACTAGGAACGATTGTGGGATTTGTTTTATATGGTTATTATAATTATATTCGTTTTGGAAGTATGTTAAATTTTGGCAGCAGACCAAGTTTGAGTTTGTTTTATTTTCCGGTCGGAATAATTAAACATGTATTGGCTCCAGGATATGGTATATTTTGGTTCAATCCAGTTTTGTTTTTAGCCCCGTTTGGATTGTATTTGTGGTTAAAAAAACCTTGTAAAGATTTCAAATTTTTTCTTATGCTTGCTAGTGTGTTTTTTGGTATTTATTGTTTTTGGCCGGCAGCTGGATGGGATTGGGGATCTAGGCACTTATTGGTGATTTTGCCGGTTCTGTTTATATTTATCGGAAAAATGTTAGAAACAAAGTTTAAAAAACTATATTTAATTTTAATTTTTATAGGTTTTATTATTCATTTGCCCACTATTTTTTCATTCTATGAGCGTTATTATTTTGAAGCCGCACATACAACTGTTTCAGTAAAAGAAATTCATTGGAATCCAAAACATTCTCCAATTATCCGAGTCTGGCCTTCTTCGATGCATCAAATAAGGGATGCTTTGAAAACAGATGTCAAAGGTCTTATTCAAAAATCAGTATATCGCGAAAAAGAACGGAGTTTTGAGGAGTCGTTAAGTCTAAAATTAGTTGCTCTTTGGTGGTGGGTTTTACCAGGCGTTGGACTTCCTCGCGGAGTAGGGATTTTTATTTTTTTATGTTTAATTTTAGGATCTTATCTAATTTTAAGAAAAACTTATCGGGTCGGGATAAAAAATGAAAATAGCAGTTATTAGTCCAACTTTTCCACCAGATCATTGTGGTATAGGAGATTATTCCGCTCGTGTTGTCGAAGAGTTTCTAAATCGAAATGAACAAGTTAGTGTTTGGAGTTGTCAAAAAAATCCACAAGCAAACTATTTAACAAGTAATAATTTTAAATATTTTTACACACCTCGTCCATGGGGTCCTGTAACTTTTTGTAGTTTTTTGATCGAATTAAAAAAATTCTCACCAGAAGCTGTGATTGTGCAATATATTCCATATCTATTTGCCAAGAAATGGGGAATTCATCCGTTACTTCCGTTTTGGATTTTGATTTTACGTTTTATTTTATATTTACTAAATCCATCGATATCACTTTTATTAATTGTGCATGAATCAAATTATCCTGTTAGGTTTGATCTAAAAGGCATTTGTCTTGGCTTGCCGCAGTGGTTCCAATTTGTATTTATTTTTCTAATTTGTCCAAAGATAAGTTTTACATTCGAATCAGCATATAAAAAGTATAAAAATTTCTTTTTTTGGAAATGGCTTTATCTTATACCGGTTGGAGCTAATATAAAGAGAGTTCAAATGGATTGGGATATTCCTATAGATGAAATAGTGCCAAAAGAGGCTAAAATTTTATTACATTTTGGTGGAGCTCATCCAACTAATCTCTTTGAGTATGAATTTGCAGCTTTTGATGCGATATTTAAAAATTTAAAAAATACAAAATTAGTTTTTGTTGGTCTCACACAAGAAAAAATAAATGTTTTATTAGATCAGTACAATTTTTCACATTTAAAATCTGCTGTTATAGGCTTGGGTTATCTTATGGAGGCAGAAGTTTCTGTCTGGATTAGCCGATCTTATTTGGTGTTAGCGCCTTTCTTAGATGGAATTTCAACTCGTCGTACAAGTGCTATGGCTGCGTTTGATCACGGCAAGCCGCTTTTGACCACAAGATCTTGGTCAACAAACTCTAGTATTGCGTGGGAAGAGTTTTGCTTTATTGTGCCCATGCAAGAAAAACAAAAATTTATTGAAAAAGCAGTTTTTATCTTAGAAAACTCAGAGGAGGCGAAAAGCACTGGAGAACGTGGTAAGAAATATTATGATGCTCATTTTTCTTATCCGGTGATAACGAATAAAATATTGAGTATAATAAACTTTAAAAACTAATTGAGGTATTGGCGCGGTATATAATATGTGTGGAATAGCAGGATTAGTAAATAAAAACGGAATTGTAGTTAATGCTGAGTTATTAAATAAGATGGCCAATGCCATGAAGCATCGTGGGCCAGATGCTGATGGGGTGTTTGTTTACCAAAATTTTGGACTGGCATTTCGTAGATTAAAAATTATTGATCTCTCAGATCTGGCTAATCAACCAATGTTCAATGAAGATGGCAAAGTAGGTGTTGTCTTTAATGGAGAAATTTATAATTTTCAAGAATTAAGATGTGAACTTCAAACAGTAGGGCATGTTTTTAAGTCTCAATCAGACACAGAAGTTATTGTACACGGTTTTGAACAGTGGGGTGAAAGTTTTTTTAAAAAATTAAATGGGATGTTCGCTTTTAGTATTTTAGATTTAAGAACACAGTGTCCATCCTTATATTTGGTGCGTGACCGTTTTGGGATAAAACCATTATTTTATTCGTTACTTGATAAAAATTTTGCTTTTGCTTCTGAGTTAAAACCGCTTTTGCAATTAAATTGGATTTCAAAAGATATAAGTTCAGAAACTTTATTGTATTATCTAAAGTTTAGCCATGTTCCACAGCCACTTTCTATTTTGAAAAATATACAACAATTAAAATCGGGGCATTATTTAAAATATCAAGAACATGTTTTAACAGAGGGGGTATATTTTGATTCAATACAATTAAGTCAAAAGACTGAAAATAATACATATTGTAAGCAAGAAGACGAAGTTTTATCAGAATGCGAGCATATTTTAAAACAAGTTGTAACAAGGCAAATTATCAGTGATGTACCTGTTGGTTGTTTTTTAAGTGGTGGGATAGATTCGAGTTTGCTGACAATGAGTTACGCAGAGCTGGAAGAAACAAAGGGAAGGCCAATAAAGACATTTACTATTTCTTATGAAGAAAAAGAATTTGATGAAGGCCGTTTTGCAAGCGAGATTGCTAAAGCCTTTCATACTGAACATTATGAGTTATTGGTAAAGCCTAAGGATTTATTTGATCTTATCCCAAAAATTTCAGAATATTTTGATCAACCTCTAGCTGATACAACAGCATTGCCAACGTTATTGTTGGCTAAATTTGCGAAAGAAAAGGTCACTGTTGCGCTTTCTGGTGATGGTGGAGATGAGCTTTTTTGGGGCTATCCGCATCAACGTGCACTGTTAGTATTAAATGAATTACAAAAATTGCCCTTTGGGGCGAGAAAAGTTTTATTTGGTAGTTTGCGATCTATATTGAAGGCTAGTTTGTTTGGACCATTTAAAAACAAATTTTGCCAGCAAATGGTCAAACTATTTGATATTTTACAATTTCAGGATGAGGGTCAGTTTTATCAAAATTTTGTTGGTTCTTTGGGTCCATTGCAGATGCCAGAGCTTGCGTCTTTATTAAAGGAAAAAGCAGATTTTTCAAGGCCTTTTTTTACAGATATTTTGGAGCAATTGAGGCCGCTTGATTTAGAAGAAAAGGTTACACATTTATTTTTAAAGACATTTTTAGTAGACACAGTGCTCGCGAAAACAGATCGAGCCGGAATGGCCGTGGGACTTGAAGCAAGAGTGCCGTTTTTAGATAACGAGTTTGTTGATTTTTCATTTAGGTTGCCTTTTAGTTATAAATTAAAACTGGGTGAATCAAAGTATTTACTTAGGCGGCTTTTGCGAAAAAAGCTTATAGAGCATGGTCTTTCTTCTCGGTTGAGCAAAAGAAAAAAACAGGGTTTTAGTATTCCTATGCGTGATTGGCTAAGAGGGGAGCTTCGGTATTTGTTGCAAGATTATTTATCTTTTGATCGATTAAAAAGAGAAGGTGTGTTTCAGGAAAATCAAGTTCAGAGAATAGTTGTTGAGCATTTAGAAAATAGGGCTAATCATTCGCATTTACTTTGGTCGTTACTTGTGTTTCAAATGTGGAAGGAGCATTTTAGTGCTTAGGCGTTTATATGCGGGCGTGGCGGAATTGGCAGACGCGCTGGATTCAGGGTCCAGTATCTGCAAAGATGTGAAGGTTCAAGTCCTTTCGCCCGCATAGGACTTGAAGCGAACCAAACGTGGGTGCTTATGAAAAAAATATTTATATTACTTTTATTGTTTATCTCAAATTCTTTTGCAGGCGAAGCAATATTTTCGGATCAACATTCTTGGTGGGCTGACTGGGATAAGCAATGTCATTCGCTATCGCTAAAATATAAGAAGCATTTTCCTACACGTAAAATATCAGCGCTCTGTTCTGTACAATCAAAAGAGGCCAAGAGTGCAGAAGAATTAAACAAGATAAATTCGCGTCACCTTTATGTGATATTAGCAGAGTTATTTTATTCTAAAGAAAATTATGAAAGAAGAAGTGCATTAACGCTTTTATTTTCGTATGAATGTGAAAATGCTAAGATTTGTAGTGAATATATGCAAGTGCTTGCAAGAGAGATAAAGAAAGATTTTTTGATTCTTCACAAGAAAGACACGTATTTTTTTAAAAATATTTTAGAGCTGAAAACTAAGGTTCAGGGTAGAGTCAAAATATTCAAATAAAATGATCATATCCATGAATTTTGGGTTTATATGGTTTCCCATTTTGTAAATAAATAAGATCCGCTTTTGCATTTACAATTTTGCCGACTTTATAAAGTGAATGATGACATTTTGCTTCAAAATCTTGATTTAACTTTTGATAGGAAGAGGGTTTGGCTGTAAACAACAAGCAATAGTCTTCGCCCCCCGCTAAAGCATATGAAATAGGATCAAGGGCATGGGTTTTACAAAAGTGCTTAAGTGTAGGAGAAATAGGGATGTTTTCTATTGTCATTTCTGCTCCACAATGTGACATTTTCATGATTCGCCTGATATCAGAGTCTATTCCATCTGATATGTCCATCATGGCATGCACAGACGAATGCTGAGCCAGCCATTGCCCTTCACGTAAGTGTGGTTTAGGCCTGTAGTGCTTTTTTATCAAACGTAATGCATTTTTATTTTTTTCATATTTATTTAAAATAACTTTTAGTCCCGCAGCAGAATCACCAAGAAAATCTGTAACACAAATTATATCTCCTAGTTTTGCGTCCGATCGTTTTTTAATATGTGTTGTTTTGGCTTTTCCTAAAATAACAGCGCTTATCATGATGTCAGATTTAGATTTTGTAGTATCTCCTCCTAAAAGAAAGACATTTTCAGTGTTTGCTAGTTCATAAAATCCAGAACAGAAATCGGCTATCCATCTGGTATCTAATTTAGTGGGCATTGCAACTGAGAGAAAAGCAAACTGAGGTGTTCCACCCATTGCAGCAATATCACTCAAATTAACTGCGAGTGATTTATACCCTAAATCTTTTGGGTGTATATTATTTTTTAAAAAATGAACATTTTCTATAAGCAAGTCCGTAGTTACTAGAAGAGAATGCCCATCCTTTTGATTAATTACAGCACAGTCATCTCCTATTCCTATTACGTTTCTTGGTAAATTTAGTGAAAATTTTTTATTTATTTTCTCAATAAGTCCAAATTCACCTAATTCCTTGAGTTTCATTTTGAGTATATTTTATTCAAATGGCCAATGCGCAGTTGCCTCCATGAGTTCTCCAATTGGGAATCCTAAAAATGTTCCACCTGACCATTTTTCAGCAACAAAGTTGCTGCTGTGTCTGATGCTTTTAGAGGCTTCGTCCATTTTAATCCAGAACTCATTTACAGAGGTGAGTTCTTCTCCATCAATAATAATATGAGTTTTTCGATGATCTGGAGTTCTGAGCTGAGCCATCCATGTATTGTCTATGAGTGGAGGATTTTTATGAGTCCTGTCATTGCCGCCCGCAACGATTCCTCCAGTTTCTAAAAGTTCTGGAGCAAAACCTGCAACAGATGGAGGTTCATTCAAAGAACAGTTATAAGTTCCGCCATTAGGAAGAATAGCCCAGTTATTGCTTAACGCTGCTGTGTTTACGCCGTAAGGTATTCTATAAATTGGATCTCCAATGACACCTTCCCATAGGGGCGACATTATGTTACCCCAGTCGTCCTTTTCTGGTGGGTCTGGTAAAAATTTGACCTGACAAGTAGAAAATGTACTCGCAGGGCCATCCACCCTAAAGCTGGCATATAGCAGAAAAGACCGTATGACATCATCATCAAGTTGATTAGGCTTTCTTTTTTTTGCTTCATAATGCACACGGTCTAAAATAACCGATAGCTTATAAGGCGGATTTGCGCGCACCGCGTCAGCAAAAAACATTTGTAAACATAAAATAGAAATACTTAATTTAAAGTAAGAATTAGCTTTATTAAAATTGAACCCCATATGATTTTCCCCCTTAATAGAAGTTCAATTAATCAAGTCATTGCGATATGTCAATTTATTGTAAAGAAAAATTATTAATAAGCACGATTTAATATATAGCAGCGCGTTATTATTTTAAATAAGCCTAAACCAGATATCAAATATCTTTCTAAATTCGCCGTTAAATAATTTTACCAAGGAGCGCTGAAGTGTTTTGTTTCCATAGATATCTTCTTCTTCCATAGACGCATAATTGAGATTGATCGACTCTATACCAACATCCTTCATGGAATATAGTTCAGTCGGAACCGAAACTCCGTCTCGATTAATATCAATCCAAAGCTTGAGTTTGAAATAGATTTCGTCATTTTGATCAATTATGCCATCTTTGTTGAGATCGTACTTTCTGAGTGCATCGAATCCGTTGGATGCTTTTTGTCCATCTGGTCCTATAGTGTTATTTCCAAAAAGCTCATTAACATCGTCAATTATTCCATTTTGATTTACATCTAAAACTAAAAATGCACTTGTGCTATTAATAGGCCATGAAATTTGTTTTTTTGATTTTGTTCCTAAAATATCAAATTCAACTCCCTGTAGAGGGGGAGATAACGTAATGCCTAGGCCTGACAAATCAATAATAAGAGGTGAACTTGTTACATCACACGAACTTATTGGGCCAGAGTGAGGATCTTCTTGCCCATTTAAATTATAGTTTTCTCTGTTTATATCATAGAGTAATCTAAGAAATCCATTTTGAGAAACAACCTTGCCACGCGAAACAGCAAAGTAAAATTTTTCCATTTTTTCACCAGCTACTCCAAGAAAGGGAGGGATATCATAAGTGCGTGATGCATTGCCTGGAGTATAAACATGTAAAGAATAATTTCCGTCTTCAAGAGAAGTAAGGTCAAGTTCTAGCCTTTTTTTATTAATAAGATCTTGTAAGTTATTCCTGTTGATATCGGGTCGATCAAAAATCAAAACAGGTTTACGTGATTCTTCGGTAGACTCTTCTGAGAGTGGAGTGATATCGTACCAACCAGGCAGTAAATTAAACTGCTTATGAACTCTCACGCTAATTCCTTCTTGTTGGCCTTTGATATACTGTTTTCCATCAAAAAATAGCTCGCCGGCAGACACAGAAAGCCCTGCATTGTTCATGCAAATATTTTGTGATTTTATAATCGATAAGTTTTGTTTTGTGGGACTTAATATTTGTGACGTCGTTGTGTTATTGTCTGGAGTGAACACAGGATCTGAAATATTAGCAGATAACTTTGTAGTAATCTGAAACTGTTGTGAACAAGATAACACAAAAATCATAGCCAAAACAAGAATGATTTGATTAAATACGCGCATACACCCCCCTATATTACATCTATATACGATAATTAATAATATCCCCTACACCTTGATCGTATAATAAATGCTGCACATGGTCAAGTAAAATAGATTTGTGGCGAATGTGGCCTTAGTGGACCAGGTGTTCGTCCTTTGTCCAGTTTGGTCGAGGGTGCCGCACAAGCGACGAACACCAACTACCTTATTGATTTCATTCCGCTTATAATAAAACCAACTTATCAGAGACCTGACACTTGGAATGACCGTAGTAGTAAGTCTGGCTGTCACTTATGGACCTCATCGATTAAAAATAGAACTTCGCCAAATTCAATTCCAGATTCTTAATGAAGTAGCGAGAACCGATAACTGGGGGAATCCTGATATTTTTCGGATGCTACCAAGGTGGATCTTTGGCCACAACGCCATTAAGAAATGACAGGTGTGTATAGCGCTCCGGCTCATACCCTGTTGCTAAAAATATGTTTTTAAATCCATGTTCGCAAATTTTCTTTGCAACATCTTCTCCTGAAATCCCATTGCCCAAGTTCACATCAACATAGATAGGGGTGTTTTTGCTAAACTTAGCCGCTTGTCCAAAGAAATCTGAAGCTTTTGTAAATGCAACAAATTGTTTACCTGCTGCTTTTGCAGATGACTTCCACGTTAGGTGTACCAACGCGTCGTCATCTATAAGAATGCAGTCTGGTATTTCAGAAGCTTGAACCTGAATTGGCACAAAGCCTGCCAAACCCTTTGGAATAAGTCTGACTTTTAGTTTTTGGCAACTATCCATGATTTGTTTTTCTTCAAACCTGCTTGTTACAAGTATGCTTTGTGAACCAATCTCAAGTTCTTGGATTAAGTTAAGCCCAGTTTCTTTAAATCCTAGCAACTCATAATCAGTTAAAAATATGGTATTAGTTATTTTGTCTTTGTTACTGGCTACCCACTCCTTAAGTTGATTTGGGGTAGAGAAATGAAAAACCATGATATTTTTTTCTTTAATATTTACAGACTCAAACCGGCCGTCCCATATCTGATGAATCGAAGAATCATCGTCTAATATTACTATATTGGAATTTGGAGTCAATTTTAGTTCTGACACAAACCACTCTGGTGGTTTTGCCTGTGGTAAGGTAATAGTAATCGCCGTACCTTTTCCTTCGGTGGATGTAATACTAAGCGTACCATCCCATGATTCTAGAGACTGCTTTGCATGATAAAGCCCAAGGCCAGAGCCACCTGATTTACCATGTGTTTCTCCACGACTACCAAGCTTTGCTATGATGTCTTTTGGGATGCCTTTGCCGTTGTCTTGAACTAAAATTTCAATTAGTTTTAATTTTTTACTTAGATTTATATTTACTTTGCCTTTGTCGTCCAGTGCTTCTACGCTGTTATTGACTAGGTTTGAGAGCACTCTCTTAAATTCTGTGGCTTGGATATTTGCAAATAGTCCATATGATGAGCTATCAAGATTGCCGTCTATTTCAATTCCTATACGTGATCTAAATTGCAGGCGTTTTTCAGTTATTAATGGGTCAATAAGACTGGATAACAGTTGTACTGTGACAGGCTCAGTTGTTGGTGTGTTTATAGTATTTGCAGCGCAAATTTGAGCTGTAGTATTAGATTTTAGTTCACGGTTTTTTTCAAGTAAACCATTTGCAATATCACGTATTCTGTTTATTGATCCCCTCAGTATTACACGCACCTCTTCTGGGAGACATGCCAAATCTTTTTCAATCACGTTTAATGCTGCAAGAGGTGAACGAATATCATGGGCAACTTGGGTTGCTAAACTACCAAGAGCCTTATGAGCAGCTAAGTTTTTTTTCTCTTCAGTTGCAATAGATAATGCTAGATTAAGTTCTTTAATTTTTTCGAGAATAAGATTTCCTTCAATGGTTTTTAATTTTAAATGTGACGCGTCTAGTCGATTTTCTAAATTTATCTGACTTATTAATTTTCCTATATTTTCGTATTCCGAAGTATAACGGTTTCCCAGCAGTAAAGTTAATACTGCAAATAAAATAAGCATAATGGCGAAAAATATAAATAAGAACATACGATTAAAAAATGTTTTTCCAAAAGAAGCATCTTTTTCAATAAATCCTTTTATAAGCCATCTTTGATTTATTGATTCCGCATTGACTAAGATATCAACTGTTAGCATGTTTTCTAGCACTTTACGCATATCGCTTGGCAAAAATGGCATGAATAATATTTCTTCATTAGTATCTTTTTCGATAATTGAGAAATAATTTGCAATTTTTGCATTTAACGCAAGACCTATGGATTTTCTGACAGCCCAAATATTTGCGCTTTCTAAGTCTGGCTTTAGAGTTATGGCAAAAGTTTCCATTGAGGAGGTTACTTGCTCTTGAAAAATTTTTTCATCCAATTTTGATCTTAAGATTTCTACAATAAAAATAAAAACAAACCCAACCAGACCATACCAAATCAGTAAATCAGTAAAAAATCTTTTTTTTACTAAATGTTGTTTTCTTTTCATCTTAGTTCCACTTGGTTCATTTCCTGTACGATAAAACCTAACATTGGAATTTGAATATTTTTCCATTTTTCTGAAATGCATCCTGAAAACTCAAACTGATGTACCGGTAGTATTACATTTTCAGAAAGTATCTTAGAAAAAATTTCTCCTGCCAAAATAGCTCTATTTTTTTTATCAAAAACTTTTTCTAGTTCATTAACTTTTGCATTGAACTCTTTTTGATTCAAACCCAGAGGGAAAGCATTATTTTGTGAGGCATATGCATAGAGGTAAGACTCCGTTTCTGGAGAAAGTGGTGTGTATCTGGCTGCATAAACATTTATATTACTTTTTCGTAACGATGATAAAAATTCTGAAACGTCATTAAATATAATAATTTTATTTTTTATTTCGTTTTTTCCTAAAATAAGTGAAATAGATTGAGTAATATGTTCAGTTGATTTTGCGCCAGCTATGGTTAATGGATTATTTTGAGTTAATATTTCTAAAGGCCAGTAAAATTTTCTCTGGAGCTCTTTTCTTTTATTCTCTAACTCTTGTCTCACACTTTCTAATTTTTGTATTTTCTCTCTTACAAGATAGTTTTTTGAAGTGTGATAAAATCCAACTCCACTACCAACACCAATTCCAACAGCAGCCGTAATTAATGACCCTACCACAAAGGAGCCTAGTGTTCTCTTTATAAATTTTTTTCTAGTTTGTCTTTCTTCTTCTGTTTGTCTTAATCTTCTCACATAATCTCTAAAAGTATCCCCTACATCTGCTTCAGTTAAA
>JACRAO010000053.1 GCA_016213345.1 Bdellovibrio sp.
TATAATGCCCGTGTATAATGAAGAAAATTGCATAGAAAAGGTTGTGTGCTCATGGATGACCAATGTCATTAATAAGCATCCGGGCTCTGAAATGCTTGTCATTAATGACGGCTCGAAGGACAATACAGGCAGAATACTGGATAAACTGGAAAAAAAATTTAAAAGGCTTAAAGTAATCCATAAAATTAACGAAGGGCATGGGGCAACTATAATCAGAGGCTACATAGAATCAACAAAAAAGCCCCATGAATGGGTATTCCAGACTGACTCTGACGATCAATTCCTGCCGGAGGATTTTGATAAATTATGGAGATGCAGGCATAAATCAAATTTTATCCTGGGAGACAGGTTTAAGAGGTTTGATCCTTTACCCAGACTGATTCTGACAAAAATAAATGTTATGCTTATCGTTGCATTATTTGGCTGCTACATTAAGGATCCGAATGTCCCTTACAGGCTAATTAAAAAAGATTATCTTAAAAAATTGTTAAGCGTGCTGCCGAAAGGCGTATTTGCCCCTAACATACTTCTATCAATTTTAGCCTTAAAGGATGGGCAGGATTTAATAAGCATTCCTATTTCCCATAAGGAAAGAAAAACTGGAAAAATGTCTATTGTTAAATGGAAACTAATCAAGGTTTGCTTCAAGATTGTGAAAGATTTGATATTGTTTAGATTAGGATTTCATTGCCTCATCAAAAAAATTCAAATTAAAAAACATACAGGCTTTTAATTAAGCATATATGCCAAAAGATAAAATCGTCATATTAGGCACAGGCCCATGCGGGCTTGGCGCAGCATGGAGATTACAGGAGCTAAAGCACCAGAATTTTAAAATTTTTGAGAAATTGGACTATCCAGGCGGATTAGCCTCAGCTTTTATTGACGAAAAAGGTTTTACATGGGACATTGGTGGGCATATTCAATTTTCTCATTATAAGTACTTTGATGAGCTTATGGACTATTTACTAAAAGACGAGTGGATTACGCATGAGAGAGAGTCTTGGATTTGGATAAAAGACAGGTTTGTCCCATACCCTTTTCAAAACAATATTAGATACTTGCCAAAAGAAGACATGTGGGAGTGCTTGTCTGGCATAATTGACTTGTACAAAAATTCGCATAAAAA
>JACRAO010000052.1 GCA_016213345.1 Bdellovibrio sp.
ACGCCATTGTTTTTTCCTTTTTGCCCGATTTTCCAGGTGCTAAAAACTCGGTTTGTGAAATCAACTAGATCCTCGTCTTCTAAATCATCAAAAACAGCTATCACTATTTGTTCGCCTGTAGCAAGATAATGTTCACTCAAAAGCTTAAAGAGTTGGTCTTTGGCTTCGGTGTTTAACACCCGCACTTCATCTAGGGCATAATTTGATGGTGGTGACGGTATGTTTTTTGCGTTTGCAGATAAAGATAATATACTCGTGACTAAAAAAAGAATAAAAAAAATAAAACTATTTTTCATAACTACAAAGCTAAAATTCTACTTTAGGAGATTTAGCGGCTCCTGGATCTGCACTAAAATACATTTTTTCCTTAAATCCTCTAAAACCCGCAACTATGGACTGTGGAAATTTTCTTATATAAGTGTTGTATTCGCGTGCTGATTCATTAAAACGTTGCCTTTCGATTGTAATACGGTTTTCTGTGCCTTCGAGTTGTGATTGGAGTTCTAAAAAATTTTGATTTGCTTTTAAATCCGGATATTTTTCTACAACTAATAGCAAACGTGACAAAGCAGAAGAAAGCTGGGTTTGTGCTTGTTCAAATTTATGCATGTCAGAAATATCTAGTTTAACTTGACCAACTTGGGATCTTGCTTTTGTGACTTCTTCAAAAACATTGGCTTCGTGTTTTGCATAGCCTTTCACAGTGTTTACTAAATTTGGCACTAAATCCATTCTGCGTTGATAAACATTTTCAACTTGTGCTTTTTTTTCATTAAAAGATTCATCAAGGCTAACTAACTTATTGTTAACTCCCACTGCCCACATAATAAAACTAACAATGGACAACAAAATAATCAAAAAAACTATTAGTATTGTATTTCGCATATACGGTCTCCTAAAAATTTGTAACTCATGGGTAAAGTTCCTGTTGATACCATCCTGCCGCGTCCTTTCTATAACTGAATCTCCTGTGCAAACGATGTGGTTTCCCTAACCAGACTTCAGCCATATTTGGCGTTAGCGCATATCCCCCCCAGTGTTGGGGTCTGGCAACTTCTTTCCCTATTAACTTAAATTTTAATAAAAGAAACTCTTTTAAAAACATAAATCTATTTTTTAACGGCTGGCTCTGCTGAGAAACAACTCCACCTAGCTGGCTGTCTCGGGGGCGTGTTTTCCAATAAACATTTGATTCTTCGTCAGAAAGTTTCTTGACTTGGCCTTCAAATCTGATTTGGCATTCTATTTTGGGCCAATAAAACACACAGGCTGCTTGAGGATTCTCTAAGAGTTCCTTGCCTTTTCTGCTTTGATAGTTTGTATAAAATGTAATGCCTTCTTGTTCAATAATACCCTTAAACAACACGACCCTTGCAGATGGTTTGCCTTCTCTCGTTGCAGTTGCCAGGGTCATTGCGTCATAATATGGAAGCTCTAATGACTTGGCTTTTTCGAAATAAGACAAAAAAACTTGTATTGGATCATCATTTCTTGCCATAGTTTTATTCTTAGGTTTGGATGTTATCATAACAATTTAATTTTGGTCATTTTTAAAAATTTCTTGATAAAATCACTCAGCTGCGTTATCAAGTTGGTAACCATATAACGAAGGAGCCACCAATCTATGCGTATAAGAGAATGGGTTGTTTTATCTGGAAACTCAAATCGTTCTTTAGCAGAAAAGATATGTCAAAAACTCGGTAAAAATCTTGGTGGGGCAGAAGTAAAAAGATTTAGTGATGGCGAAGTATTTATAGAGGTTGGAGAAAATGTAAGGGGTCGTGACGTCTATGTTATTCAGAGCACCTGTCCTCCTGCAAATGACCATTTGATGGAGCTTTTGATCTTGATAGATGCATTAAAAAGAGCAAGTGCAAAAGATGTTACTGCCGTTATTCCTTATTATGGTTATGCCAGGCAAGATCGAAAAGTGGCTCCCCGTACTCCTATTAGTGCCAAACTTATTGCCGATCTTTTAACAGCCGCCGGAGCAACACGAGTGGTTTCGATGGAGCTACATGCGGGGCAAATACAGGGTTTTTTTAATATTCCATTTGATAACCTATTTGCTTCGCCTGTGCTTTTAGAATATATCAAAAGCGAATTTTCACAAAATGGGGAGCTTGTCTTTGTAAGTCCGGACGCAGGTGGGGTGGAGCGCGCTAGAGCTATGGCAAAAAGACTCAATGCCGCAGTGGCTATGATTGATAAAAGAAGAACGGCTCCTAATGTAGCAAAAGCAATGAATGTAGTAGGTGAAGTAGAAGGCAAAACAGCTATTATTTTAGATGACATTATTGATACCGCAGGTACGTTAACAGAAGCAGCAACTGCTGTTTTAGATCATGGTGCAAAAACAGTTTATGCTGCTGCTACGCACGGTGTGTTATCTGGGCCAGCGATTGAAAGAATTCAAAAATCAAATATTCAAAAAGTTATTTTGACAGATACAATCCCTTTAGGGCCTAAGGCGCGTAGTTGCAATAAAATTGTTCAACTCTCTGTTGCAGATCTTTTTGCAGAAGCCATTAATCGTATTCATAATTATGATAGTGTAAGTAG
>JACRAO010000054.1 GCA_016213345.1 Bdellovibrio sp.
GATCAATTAAATTTTTAAGATGCATCCTAATCAAAGGTGAGCATAAAATAACAGTCTGATTTGTTTCGTTGGCTAATTCAGTTGCCTGTTTACCGAGCTCTGCGATAAAGGATCTGACAAACTCTGGGTCAACTGATAATTGAGGGCCTTGATCAGTTTGTAAAATACCAGAAGCAAATGTTTCTTCTATGGATTTTTCTAATGTTAACAAAGGTATTTGACCATCCGTATTAACTAATTTTTTAGTAATTTGCCTTCCTAATGCTGCGCGAACATGCTCAGTCAAAAAACTGGCATCTTTTTGATAAGCAGCCATCTCTGACAAAGCCTCCAAAATAGTTCTTAAATCGCGAATAGAAACACCTTCTTTTAACAAATTCTTTAAAATCTTAAGAACAGTACCAACCGGCAATAAATTAGGTACTAGGTCTTCGATTACTTTTGGTGAAGTCTGTTTAAATGTATCCAACAAAGTCTGCAGTTCTTGTCGTCCCAAAAGTTCATGTGCATTTTGTCTGATTAGTTCTGTCAAATGCGTTGCAATAACAGTAGATAAATCCACCACAGTATAACCCGCATAAGTGGCCTCCTCTTTCTGTGTCGGCATTATCCACAGCGCGTCTAAGCCAAAAACTGGTTCTTTTGCAGGAACACCAGTGATTTTATCTGTGACATTTCCAGGATCCATCGCTAGCATATGTCCCACCATAAGCGAACCGGACCCAACTTGCACACCCTTGAGTAATATTTGATAATCTCCTGGTTTTAATTCTAAGTTATCACGAATTCTTAGAACAGGAACTATAACACCAAAATCCAAAGCAAATTGTTTTCGAATATTAGTGATACGCTCTAACAAATCACCATTTTGTTCAGCATCTACAATTTTAATTAAACCATATCCCACTTCTAACTCCAGAATATCGACTGTTAATAGATTTTCTAATTTTTCTGATGAAGGTTTTTGTTTTTCCTGATGTTCTTTTATTTTAACTACTGTTTCCTGTGCTTTCATTTTTGTAAAAGTGTTATAAGAAATCCAACCCAGGGCCGATGCCAATATAAAAAATGATATATGCGGGAGACCAGGCACCAATCCCATAAAAAACATAACTGCCGATGCTACTGCTATGGCCTTAGGTTGCATAAAAATTTGCTTTGAAAACTCATCACTATAACTAGTTGCACTTGCTGTACGTGTAACAATAATACCTGCTGAAGTGGACACAATCAGAGCAGGAATTTGAGTCACAAGGCCATCACCGATAGTGAGTAATGTAAAAATTTGAGCAGCGTCATTAATATTTAAACCTTTTTGCAGTGTACCAATAATAATTCCACCAATAATATTTACTAGTACAATCAAAATACCCGCTATCGCATCTCCCCTTACAAATTTTGAAGCACCATCCATGGCTCCGTAAAAATCAGCTTCTCTAGCAATTTCAGCACGCCTTTTTCGTGCTTCGTCCTCATTAATAAGTCCAGTATTTAGATCGGCATCTATTGCCATTTGCTTTCCAGGCATTGCATCTAAAGTAAACCGTGCAGCAACTTCTGCAACTCTTCCGGCGCCTTTTGTGATTACTATAAAATTAATTATTACTAAAATAATAAAAATCACAATACCAATAGCATAATTGCCACCTACTACAAATTCACCAAAGGCACGAATCACTTCACCAGCAGCCGCCGAACCATCTTCGGCTCCATGCAGAAGAATAACGCGCGTTGTGGCTACGTTTAAGGCCAAACGAAATAATGTAGTAATCAACAGTAGAGATGGAAAAATACTAAAATCCAATGCTCTTTTCGTATAAACAGAAGTTAAAAGTAAAACAATTGCTGAAGCAATACCGAAGGACAATAAAATATCAATTACAAACCTGGGTAAAGGAATCACCATAATTGCCAGAATTCCAACAAGACCTATGGCAAGCAATAAATCTGAATTTTTAGAAATTTTTTCAAGGAATTGCTTCACCTTATAACCTCCTATTTTTCAAGCGATATACATATGCTAAAATTTCAGCAACTGCCTGATAAAGAGCTCTAGGAACAGTTTGTCCGACTTTTACTGCTTTATACAATGTTCTTGCCAATACAACATTCTCCACCAAGGGCACTCTTGCTTCGAGTGCGATTTTTTTGATTTTCTCAGCTAAAAATTCTGCTCCCTTAGCTACTACTTTTGGTGCTTTCATTTTATCCTTGTCATACGCTAGAGCTACTGCAATATGAGTCGGGTTTGTAACAACGACATCTGCTTTCTTTACTGATTGCATCATTCGCCTACGGGCAAGCTCTTTTTGTACAGATCGTATACGAGCTTTGATTTGTGGATCACCTTCTCGTTCTTTTAATTCTTGTTTTGCTTCTTGCTTTGTTAAGCGCAAGTTCTTTAAGAACTCCCATTTTTGTAAACCAAAATCAATTGACGCGAAAACCAAAAGCACTCCAGTTAACGAAAACAATAAAATTTTTCCAAATTCTCCAAAGTAAGAAAAAACAGCTTTTGGACCTATAAAAATAGAAAATGACGTTTCTAAAATTTTTGTCTTTATTATTAAATATGAAACTAGTATAAGTGTAACCATTTTGAATATCAATCGAACACCATCTAAAAGATGTTTTATAGAAAAAAATTTTTGTAATCCTTTTACTGGATCTATGCGTTCAAGATCAGGCGTTAACGGATCAAGTGAAAAAATACTGCCAGTTTGGACAAAACTGCCAAGAACTCCCAAAATAAACCCTACACCGCAAACTGGGAGCATAACTGCAATTATTACATTTAAAGCTTTATATAATATTTGATGAAAAAGTTGGCCACCATTCATATCTAGTTTAACACTTAAATCTAATTGAAATACTTCGCACATGAATTCAGAAATACGTGTGCCCATTTCAGGCGCATAAATCAACAAAGTAAAGGCTGAAGCAGCTAACACAAAAAGACCGCTTATTTCTCGACTTTGAGACACAATACCGCGTCTACGAAACTCTTCGATGCGGTAAGGTGAGGCTTCTTCAGTGAGGTCTTCTCTGGGTCTATCCTGATTATCTGCCAAACTATTTTTCTCCTATTTTTAGTACTTCATTGCCATCATAGCTTCCTGCAAAGAATCATTCATTCTTTCTAAAATATTACCTGCAGCAACCTGAAAATCTGTGATACCTAAAAGTAAAACTAAAAATCCAACTAAAATACTTACTGAAAATGAAAGAACTAAAATATTTAGTTGTGGCATGGATTTAGCAAGAACACCAAAAACTATATTAACTGCAAACAAAGAAATAGCCATTGGTGCAGCTAACTGAACTCCAAATAAAATCACTTGTGTGGTTTGTTCAATTAGTTTTTGACCTAAAGCTCCGGTAATTTCCGCTTTTCCTAAACCAACAATTTGATAGCTATTTAGAACAGACCTGAGCATAAAGTGATGTCCATCGAGTGCTAAAAATATCAAAATAGCCAATGCCATATGAAATTCTGCTACTACTTGAGTTTGTGATTCTTGATGCGGATCATAATAATTTGCCGTTGCAAACCCCATAAAATTACCTATGAGATTTGCGCCAAACTGAATCGTATCAAACGAAAGTTTTGCAACAAAACACAATACAAAACC
>JACRAO010000055.1 GCA_016213345.1 Bdellovibrio sp.
AATAACATTAAATACATTTATTTCATTGACGATATGATTTCCACCAAACACCTCCTTGCACTTGCAAAAGTTCTTCAACTATTAGATGTCAAATGGTGGGTGCAGCTTCGTCCAACAAAAGATCTTATCCCTGCTCTCCCCACTCTTGCACAAGCGGGGCTACATACCGTCTGCTGGGGGGTGGAATCTGGGAATCAACGTATTCTTGATCTGATGAAAAAAGGCACAAACATCCAAGACATCCAAAATGTTCTCGCAACTAGCCATAACAGCGGCATCAAAAATATGGTATATATCATGTTTGGCTTTCCCACAGAAACGAAAGAAGAAGTCATGCATTCATTTGATTTTTTGACAGAGCAGAACAAAAATATTGATTTGATTTGTTCCAGTATCTTCGGCCTGCAACATGGCAGTGCTATCTATGAGCATCCTGAAAAATACCATATTACCCAAATAAATGAAAAACAACGTATTGTCTTAGATCCCAAAGTAACTTATACTACCGCCTCTGGTCTCACCACAGAACAAGCCAAAAAAATCCGCCATCGTCATATGCATAGATTAAATGCCATCAATAAAGTACCAAAAGTGTTTGATTATGTGAAAGAACAAATGTTGTTGTTTTGATTATTTTCTTTTAAAAAGGAGGGATTGAGATTATCTTTCAAGAATACAGAAATAAGAATGCAGAAATCTTCTTACCGCGTCCTAAACTGCCCTTTCTTCAGATTCATCATTACTTTATCAATATCGGATGGGTTCACATTATCATTAGCCGTATGCGCATTCACACTCTGATCTTTCTGCGTACTCTCCAGCATATTCATCACAAACTTCTGCGTCACGCTCAATGGTTTTTTCTCTTCGGCCATGTATCTTAGAAAGTGGTGTAAGTATATAAATGTTTGTTCACTCCTGAAAAGAAAAAACAAAACTCTATGTCCATAATCTATAAAAAGAAACAGCCTTTTTGAAGAGATATGAATATCCACTGCTACCCCTACGACTTTCAGTACAAATACAAAGAAGGTATTGTCTACGTCATCTTGTATGCTAAAACAACCAAAGATGAACT
>JACRAO010000058.1 GCA_016213345.1 Bdellovibrio sp.
CTTCATAAAGAGCACGACTAAAACTTTGGGCAAGTTTTGCATCATAGAGCATAATTGGCACAATTGGAGTGTTGCCTGGTTTTAGATCAAAACCAGCTTCTTTTAATGATAATCTCCAAAAAGCGGTTAAATTTTCTAGTTTATCCCTCCTCTCGGTTGAGTGAGTTAGCAAATCTAAAACCTTAAGAGAAGCATAGACTACTGGTGGCATTAGAGCATTACTAAATAAATACGGACGTCCGCGTTGTTTTAGTAACTCAATCATTTCTTTGCGTCCCGATACGCAACCACCAGTAGCCCCTCCTAGTGCCTTTCCTAGTGTGGTTGTAATTATATCTATCTTTCCCATCACCCCAAAATATTCATGTGTGCCTCGTCCTGTTTTTCCTATAAACCCTGTGGCATGGGAGTCATCTACCATAACTAGAGTGTTATATTTTTCTGCCAATAAGCAAATCTCATCTAATTTGGCCATATCTCCATCCATAGAAAACACACCATCTGTGACAATCATTTTTATTCTACAAGAAGCTGATTTCAATTTTTCTTCTAGTTCGTGTAAGTTTTGATGCTCAAAAATATGTCGTTGTGCCTTGCATAGTCGCATACCATCTATTAGTGACGCATGCACTAGCTTATCTGAAAAAATACCATCTTCTGGTCCCAAAAAAGCTTCAAAAATAGCACCATTAGCGTCAAAACACGAAGAAAACAAACAGCTGTCTTCCGTGCCTAAAAACGCGCTCATTTTTTTCTCTAACTCTAAATTTATGTCTTGTGTGCCACATATAAACCTAACAGATGACATTCCGTAACCGCGTTGATTAAGTCCTTCGTGTGCGGCTTTTAATATTTCATGGTGACTAGAAAGTCCAAGATAGTTATTACTGCACAAATTGGTTACTTCTTTTTGTGGTGATTCTTTTGGAAATCGGACTTGTATTTTAGATGCTTGTGGAGAGCAAATTATGCGTTCGTCTTTATAGAGTCCGTCTTGTCTGATTTTTTCTAATGTTTCTATATAATATTGTTTTGCTTGTGTAATCATGAATTTCTCCAGTCTAGAATTACTTTTCCAGATTTTCCAGAAGCCATAGCCTCAAAGCCTTTTTGAAAGTCTTTATACGAAAAACGATGTGTAATAATTGGTTTTATATTCACTCCGCTTTGCAGCAGGGAGCACATTTTGTACCAGGTTTCGAACATTTGTCTGCCATAAATCCCTTTTAATGTCAGACCTTTTAAAACAATCTGGTTCCATTCTAAAGTTAATTCTGCAGGAAATATCCCAAGCAGGGCAATTTTTGCTCCTCCGCGGACGAACTCAATCATGTTTTTTAAGGCTTGAGCGTTGCCGGACATTTCTAGTCCCACGTCAAATCCTTCGGTCATGTTCAAATTTGCCATAACTTCTTTAAGAGACATGTTTTTAGAATTAATCGTATTTTTAATTCCGCATTTTTTAGCCAGTGCCAATCTGTGTTCCTGTACATCGGTGATTAC
>JACRAO010000057.1 GCA_016213345.1 Bdellovibrio sp.
ATATACTTTCTAAATACTCCTTATTAAAGGAAGTTAATACTCGCACACCACCAGCACCTTGATCTAAGTCCAACACTCCAATCTCACCAATTGCAACCGGCGTCGTATATACACAACCCATCTTTTTCCCATCACTACTTACGTTGCCAATTAATACTGTATGTTTGCCTTTGGTAAGTGGTTTAATATTTTTTTCTTTTAAATCTAAAAAACCCACTTGTGATTCGCCATGCTGGCAAAGACTTACAAAAATGCCTCTCCCACTTGGATCCCAGTGTGTAATTTCAGAACACTTCATGTCGTTGGTATCTGAAATGCTCCAAGCTCCTAAACAATAGTCCTGATTTTGGGTCAAACAACTCACTGTTTTTCCATTAAAATCACTCAGATATAAATTTAAATTTTTACTTCCAAAATGATCAAGCTCGTCTTCATTTCCCAAATAAGAAAACCATGTACCATCCGGTGAACAAAGAACTTCTGCTTTTCTGCCTTTAGGCAATCCCCGAAGCTCTTCACTCTTGCCGTCTAGATAAACCCTAAAAATGCGATCATCTATTTTTTTCCCCCATGGATTGGGCTGAACCGAATGAGAAACAAGTAATGATTGAGAATCTGGTAACCAATCCAAAGAATAAAATCCCATTTTGCAATGATCATAAATTTTATGATATTTATTTGTTTGTATATCTAAACAGTAAATAGCATTTCTAGCATGCCCAAAATAACCTTCACCGTCTAACCTATGCCATCCAGTTTCAATAATAAATGGTGGCTGGCTCAGTCCTTTTTCTTCTCTTTCTTTCTTGGCTTTCTCTGTAAATTCTTGCAAACCTTCCCTAAAAATAAATACAATCTTCTTGCTGTCGGGTGACCATTTAAAATAACTCAACACCCCCTCTGGCAAATCGGTTACTTTTTTTGCTTCTCCACCACTGGTAGAAATAAGATAAATCTGAAATTTCTTTTCTTCTCGCATACTTATAAAAGCCACATTTGATCCATCAGAGGACCACCGTCCAAAAGTATTTACACTTTCTCCTTGGGTCCATTGTGTTACTTTATGATTAAGATCTACAGTAAAAAGATGAGAGACGGTTTTATTTTTCGAATTCACCACTCTTTTAGAAAAAAGAATGCTCGTCCCTTCTGAATTGATCTGTGGGTCACTAACAATTTGAAATCTCAACAAATCTTCGGATAAAACCTTTTTATTTTGCATTCCAGAAGTATTAGCTTATTTTTCTTAATTTGTTAAGGTTTTTAGTATATCAAACAATACTAATGTGGAATTGGATAGATAAACTTAATGAGCTAGTAAAAACCGGTGCACCTTTCGTTATTGTCACTATTACTAGAGTAAGTGGCTCCACCCCTCAAAATACTGGTGCAAAAATGCTGGTTAATCACAATGGTGATTGTTGGGGTAGCATTGGTGGAGGACAACTCGAAAAAAAAGCAATAGAAGACGCTCTTGAATGCATTAATGAAAGAAAGTCAAAAACGATGCACTATCCGCTGCACGCTGCCGTAAACCAATGTTGTGGAGGAATAGTAGAGCTATTGTTTGAATTAATCGGAGAAAACCCTGAACTGTATATCTTTGGTGCTGGCCACGTGGGCGCAGCGCTTTGTAAAACGCTCAAAGACACACCCTTTCGTATTTGTCTAATTGACGAAAGAAAGGAGTTACTTGAATCAATTGCATTATCTAAAAATATTAAAATTTTTAACAACTATTTAGAATTCATTAATACTGCCACCTGGGACACAAACAAAACGTATACTGCCATAATTACTCACGACCACGATCTTGATCGATTAATACTGAATGCTGTTTTAGATAAGCCACAAAAATATTTAGGCATGATAGGGAGCCAAACAAAATGGAAGGTTTTTCAAAAAGAACTTATAGAAAAAAGGCGCGATATTAATCATATCAATAGAGTTATATGTCCAATGGGACTAGATATTGGTGGAAAATCACCTAAAGAAATTGCAATCAGCATGTCAGCAGAGCTTATCAAAGTTTATTATGGCAAGTAATTTTAAATTCGATCCTATTATAATTCTCTGTGGAGGAAAATCAAAAAGAATGGGAATGCCAAAGGGATTAATTAAAATCGATCATCATACTTTGTTAGAGCATCAATTATTTTGTTTAAATCGTTTCGCTTCGAAAGTTATTTTGGTTTTAGGATTTAATAATAAGAAATATTTTAAAAAAATAGGTTTTTTAAAACTTTATCACAACAAATTGAAAAAGTTGGGAAACTTGAAATTATTTGTAACTGTTAATAAAACTCCAAAATTTGGTCCTTTCTCTTCGATTCAGGCAGGGCTAAAATATCTTTCTACTAATGCTTC
>JACRAO010000003.1 GCA_016213345.1 Bdellovibrio sp.
GTGATACTTATTGGCTTGCCGCCACACGGTCTCTGATTGTGGCTCAACACCTCCAACTGCACAAAAAATAGCCACCGCGCCATCTAAAACCCTCAGCGATCTTTCAACCTCGATTGTAAAATCAACATGACCTGGAGTGTCGATAATGTTAATTCGATTATCTTTCCAGAAACAAGTAGTCGCCGCTGACGTAATAGTAATGCCACGTTCTTGCTCTTGAGGCATCCAATCCATGACGGTAGTGCCTTGGTCAACCTCGCCAATTTTATGCGTTTTGCCGGTGTAATACAGAATTCTCTCAGTAGTTGTGGTCTTGCCCGCATCAATATGAGCCATAATTCCAATATTACGTGTACTCTCTAAAGATAACTCAGGCATGTTCTAATAAACTTACCACCTATAATGCGCAAATGCTTTATTGGCTTCAGCCATTTTGTGGACATCTTCTCGCTTCTTAATAGCCCCACCACGTCCTTGCGAAGCATCCAAAAACTCCCCAGCTAAACGCTCTTGCATGGAGTGTTCAGCACGTTTCTTAGCGGATTCGACTATCCAACGACTAGCCAATGATTGACGTCTCAAAGGTTTGACTTCTATCGGTACTTGATAAGTAGCCCCACCCACTCTGCGAGATTTAACTTCTAAAAGTGGCTTTGCATTTTCTAAGGCCTTTTTAAAAATTTTTAATCCCTCTTCTCCTGTTTTCTTTTGAATAATATCAAAACTGTTATACATGATTTTTTCTGCAACTGATTTTTTGCCAAATCTTAAAATCGTACTAATAAACCTAGTAACAACAGCATCGTTAAATTTTGGATCAGGTAAAATTTCTCTTCTTCTAATAAATGTTTTTCGTCCCATTATTCATTCCTTTTATTATTTTTTCTGTGGCGCAGCAGCGGTTGGCGCAGCTTGGGTTGCTGGAGCAGCCTGCGCTGCTTGTTGTGCACCTGTCCCTCTTTTAGCACCGTACTTAGAACGACTCTGCTTTCGATTAGCCACACCCTGCGCATCTAAAGTACCACGAATTGTATGATACCTCACACCTGGCAAATCCTTCACTCTGCCACCACGAATTAACACAATTGAGTGTTCTTGCAAGTTATGCCCAATACCTGGAATGTACGAAGTCACTTCGTACCCGTTAGTAAGCCTAACACGGCAAACTTTTCTTAGAGCCGAATTTGGTTTTTTAGGAGTTGTAGTATAAACGCGCGTACAAACTCCTCTACGCTGGGGACAACTCTGCAAAGCTGGCGATTTTGTCTTCCACTGTTTTCGGGATCTTCCATATCTAACTAGCTGATTAATCGTAGGCATGAGGGTGAAAATAGACGACTAGCACGCTCCGGTCAAGCTAAATTCGTAACCAAATCAATGTTTCACGGCCGAGGGTGTATTCTTGCCCGATTCATCTCTAGCCAATTCACCCAAACGATAAGATGCTAAAATATTATCCGTCTTTTTACTCAAAAAATCCTCCGGGCTCTTTAGATCTAAAGCTATCCTAAGAGCTTGATCTACATGCTCTACTGCAATAATTCTCATACCTTCAGTCACTTCTTTAGGGATTTTCTTTAGGTCTGGAACATTGCCTTTGGGTATTAAAACAACTTTAATTTCACCAGCTTTGGCAGCCAAAAGCTTTTCCTTTAGTCCACCAATAGGTAACACCCTGCCTCGCAAAGTTATCTCCCCGGTCATAGCAACATCGCGTTTTATTGGGATTTTAGTCAGAGCACTCGTAATAGCTGTAGCCATTGTAATCCCAGCCGAAGGCCCGTCTTTAGGCACAGCGCCCTCTGGAACATGCAGGTGAATATCAATATTTTGATAAAAATCCTTATCTAGACCTAAAATATCAGCTCTGGAACGCACATAACTCATAGCAGTCACAGCAGACTCTTGCATCACATCACCCAGTTTTCCGGTAATTTTAACCTGTGCCTTACCAGGAACAACTGTAACTTCGATTTGCAAAAGATCACCGCCAACTTCAGTATAAGCAAGTCCATTGGCAAGACCAATGTGGTTTTGATCTTCAAGTCGGCTTTGTGTATACTTTGGAGGACCCAAAAACTCTTCTAAATCCTGAACCGAAACGCGCATTTGTTGTGGTTTTGCTTCGTAAGTTAACTCTTTTAAAACTGTACCAGTTACTTTTCCTGTTTTTATTTTATTTAACTTTGAAGTCGTAGAAACCAATACGGCTGTTTCTTTTGGTTCCACTTTTTCTGCTATTCTTTTTTCGACAATCCGTCTTGCTATTTTTCTACAAATTGTTGCTACTGAGCGCTCCAAATTACGTACTCCAGCTTCGCGCGTATATAGCCTAATTAGAGCATAAACGGAGTCATTAGCAATTTCTAAATCTTCAGGCTTTAATCCGTGCTGAGTCATTTGTTTTTGAGTTAAGTACTTTTTAGCAATATTAAATTTTTCGTACTCTGTATAACCGGCAATATTAATAACTTCCATCCTATCTAAAAGCGCTTTAGGAACGGTGTGTGTTGTATTAGCAGTTAAAATAAACATCACTTTTGACAAGTCATAATCTACTTCTAGATAGTGATCACTAAAACCAATATTTTGTTCTGGATCTAAAACTTCTAAAAGTGCTGATGAAGGGTCACCTCTAAAATCCATGCTCATTTTATCTACTTCATCCAGTAAAAATACTGGATTTGATGTGGTTGCTTTCTTTAAGTATTGAATAATTTTGCCAGGCAAAGCACCTACATATGTTCTCCTGTGACCACGAATTTCTGCTTCATCTCTTACTCCGCCTAGAGAGCATCTGACAAACTTTTTATTTAGTGCTCGTGCTATTGATTTTGCTAAAGACGTTTTGCCAACACCAGGCGGACCCACAAAGCAAAGAATTTGTCCTTTGGTGTTTTCAGTTAAAATACGAACCGCTAAATACTCTAATATTCTTTCTTTTACTTCTTCTAAACCATAATGATCTTCTTCTAAAACCTGATTAGCTAACTGAATATCATTTCGATCAACCGAGTACTCTCCCCATGGCAAAGTAATGAGCCAATCGATATAATTGCGAAGCACGGTTGCTTCTGCAGACATGGGAGACATCATTTTTAATTTTTTGAGTTCACGAGTAGCTTTTTCCTTTGCCTCTTTACTCATTGGCTTGGCGCGAATTTGTTTTTCGATTGATTGAATTTCGATTTTAAACTCATCTTTTTCGCCTAATTCTTTTTGTATTGCTTGCATTTGTTCATTTAAGTAATACTCTTTTTGAGAACGCTCCATTTGTTTTTTCACTCGTGTACGAATTCTTCTTTCAACTTGGAGAATTTCAATTTCACCTTGTAAAAGCTGTAAGAGTTTTTCTAATCTTTTGGGAGCATCAATTAATTCTAAAATTTCTTGTTTGTCTTCTAATTTTAAGTTGAGATGAGCAACAATAAGATCAGCTAACCTAGAAGGATCTTCGATATTGTTAACGCTCAAAATCATTTCAGGAGGAATACGTCTATTTAATTTTACATAGTTTTCGAACGTACCCTTTACAGAACGAAGCAAGGCTTCCATTTCTACAGAGCTTTCAGCTGTGGGAATAATTTCTTCAACTACGGCTTCGATAACTCTGTCGGTCTCAAAATATTCTAAAATTCGAGCTCTTCTCTTGCCTTCAATAAGAACTTTGACTGTATTATCCGGGAGTCTTAAAATTTGTAAAATATTTCCAAGTGTTCCAACAGCAAAGATATCTTTTTCACCAGGATTTACAGTAGTAGCTAATTTTTGTGCAACAAGAAAAAGTTCTAGTTTTTTAGTAACACATTCTTCTAATGCGTTAATGGATTTCTCTCTTCCTACGAAGAGAGGCACCACCATGTGTGGGAAAATAATGACATCTCGCAGCGGAAGTAGCGGCACTCTAATGATATTGCCCTCGCCATTTTCTTTTTGTGATTCTTTTTGTGATTCCTTCTGTGATTCCCTAGGGTTTGACATGCACCAGGCCTCCTTCATATTACTACAACACAGGAAAGCATAGAGTGCAAATCAAAGTAGATAGATTCTGCTGAAAAAGGTGAAGACTCCGAGGAAGATTTTCTCAAAAAACCGGAGCATACACTTTGAGGCCAGGATGGCCGAGAAGACCGAAGTGTCCGGTGGACACTTTTAGGCCAGGATGGACTAAAAGGTAGTATGTGAGGATTTTTTGAGGAAATCTGACAAAGCAGATGAACCTTTTTCAGCAGAATCTAGTTATTTACCGAATTTTTCAAAACTTTCAACTATGGTTTCAAGACGTTTAATTACTGCTTCGACTGTCTTATTTAAAGGAGCACTCAAAGCAAGCCCCGCAGCAAATTCATGTCCACCGCCACCGAGTTCCATAGCGACTTTATTGATAATTACTTTTCCTTTGGACTTAATAGACACACGCACTTCACCAGCTTCTTCTTCTTCTCGAAAAAAACAAACCACTTCAGCGTCTTTTAAAAGTAAAAGCAAATTCAAAAACGACTGTGTATCATCTGCTGTGGCCTGATGTTTTTTTCTTAAATCTAAACCCATCTCCAACCATGCAACTTTTCCACCTGCAGTTACTTTTACATTCTGGAGCATATGACCTAAAAGTTGTAGATGCGAAAGTTCTTTTGAAGAATAAATTGCCTGGTAAACTTCTTCTGGATTAACTTCTAGAGATATCATCTCTGCAGCAATCAGATGAGAAAGGGATGTTGTGCGCGAATATCTAAAACTATTGGTATCTGTCATAATAGAAACATAAAGTCCAATTGCTACTTCTTTATTTAGTTTTGTGAGATTTAATTCTTTAAATAAATGATAAAGCATTTCGCCAATACTGCTAGATGCTGGATCTGTAAGTAAAAGGGCATGGGGTGGATAGCTAATTTCTTGAGGACCCACAATGCCAGGATGGTGATCTAAAAATACTATTTTTTTAGATCTCAAAGATATTTCACTCCAAAGCTTCCCAAGGCGTCTTGGATCATTGGTGTCTAGAATAACCCACAAATCACAAGTATCCCAAAGTTCTACTTCCCCAGGTCCAAGCAAGATGCCATTTTTTGGATCCAAAAAACGATATCTTTTGGGCACTGGATCAGGGTTATACACGCGGCATGCTTTTCGGGCTCTTTTTAAGTAATGATAAAAAGCGGTTTCAGCACCTAAACCATCTCCATCAGGCAGTGCGTGTGTCGATATTAACACTCTTTTTGCCTGGTCAAGCCACATCTTAAACTTTTGATATTCCTTGGTTTTTGAAAGTTCTGGTATTTTTTCTTTACTGCTCAAGACTAACTCCTTACTTTCCGAAAAAATCCATAGAGGTTTTCTTCGCGAATGAAACTTTCTAAAAAAGAAGCAGAAACTGACGAAAGCTTTTTTTCAGAATCAAAATCGTCTCAAAAAATCGATCCCCTCTTTGTCATTTTTGAGCAGCATCTGTTTAACTTTCAGGATCCAGATTCAGACCGTCAAACTTTTATCCACAACATTGTTATGGATTACATAGCCTATTTGAGAAAGAGTAATATCACAGTTCCTAAATCTCTGGAACAACCCATTGTAGAAGAATTAAGTGAGCAAGTTAAATGCATGTTACTAAAGAAAATTTACGGTTGTCCTACCATTGAAAATTTTCAAAAAAACCTGCCTTCGGCAGTTAAAAGAAGAGCTAGAAATAGATACTCACGGCTAAATTCTAAGTAAATTTTGACAGAACTTTTTAGTACGCTATACTATCCTTATGGCGATTGTGTTATGAATGAAAATAAATCCAAGGAAAGTACTAAATATTTAAAAAACAATTTTCAAGAGTATTCCCAGAAGGAACGCTTGGATGAACTAAAATCAACTTTAGATGCAATTATTCTTTTTTCAGAATCAAAAGAAAGAGTGGAGCTCTGCATTAAGGCACAAAAACTTAGGGATTGCATATCTGATCCCGAATCGACTCAAAATAGTCCTAGCTCATACAGTGCGCTTTGTCAGGAAATTTTAACTGAGTTAACTCATTTGGATACTAGCTTATTTACAGAACAACACAGTAGCTAAAAACCGAAAATTAATATAGTGTGATTAGCATTCTTCTGTCTAGCTTATATCGGGGCGTAGCGCAGCTTGGCTTTAGCGCACTTGCTTTGGGAGCAAGGGGTCGCTGGTTCGAATCCAGTCGCCCCGACCAAACTAAATTCAACTATTACTCAGTGCAGCCAAAAAGAAGATTTTATTTTTTTATTTCTAACAGATTAAAAAGACTGATAAAAAATGATTTTTAAAAAGTTTACAATTTTGATAACTAATTCAAGTGTTATTGGAATAAATCAAGTGATTTTAGAGTTTTGTTTATTTTGTTTTGGATAAAATAGAGTTCTAGGGAGCCAAGTGTAGTGGAAAGCAAAGGAAGGAGACCAGCCAAGGGTGCTCAAGATAGAAGCGTCTTTACCCCTGGTGTGAATATGACCGCAGGTTTGCCTAAGAACTTTGACA
>JACRAO010000059.1 GCA_016213345.1 Bdellovibrio sp.
AAATGTTTTTTCGCACTCTAAAAAAATCCAATGAGGCAAGAAATTGAGCTCAAACCTTCCCGTCAGGCTTTCTGATAACCCTTTTTCAATTAAAATTGCAGAACTCCCCAAAAGCCAGATGTTCATTATTTTTTTGTGTCTTTGGTCTTCGTCCCAAAGCATTTTCACGGTTTCTGACCAGCGAGGAATTTTTTGAATTTCATCTAAAACTAATGTAGGTTTCTCGACCTTAAGTGCTCGAACTTTGCTCCAATGAGAAATAATGAAGTCAGGAGTTGGCGGTGATGGTAAATCAGCAGAGGCGTATAGAAAACTGCCCTCGCTCAGGTGTTCTGTCAATTCTGTAATTAAGGTGGTTTTTCCTACTTGACGTGGACCCATTAAAACTTGGATGAGATTTTTTGGATCTTTCCAATGGTTTTGGACAAATCTAGATAAAATTCTGCTCATTTATATCTGTTATATCAATAAGATATGCTTAGTCAACAGATTTTCCGAGCTATAGCTCGGAAAATCTGTAAAAGTGCAAATTGCATATTTTAGTAAATCACATTCTTATAGTCCCCTCAAATCCTTCCGGGGCCCAAAAATCGGATCTAGGGCTCTGATGCTCCACAGATTTTTTTTACCTGCAAACTCAGTGAAGCCTGATCTCTATTCTACCAAGCGCAAAGCCAAGCCCCTAAGCTTTTTAACACGATCCCTAAGCAGTGCCGCATCTTCAAACTGCAATAGTTTGGCCTTTTCTTTCATGTCCTTTTCCATCACTCCAATTGTTTCTGGCAACTTCTCTATTGTAGTAAAATACTCACCCGTCAGTTCTTTTACTCTGTCTAACTGTGCGCCTTCGTCTATTAGATCCAGTTGCATCACAATAGACGCAGATTTTTTTGACTCACTAACATAAGAAGCACTAATGGAATCACGCACTTTTTTCACAATAGTTGTTGGTATAATACCATGTTTTTTATTATATTTTTCTTGTAAAAATCGCCTTCTCTCTGTCTCAAAAATAGCTTTTTTCATGCTTTCTGTTATTTTTTCAGCATATAAAATTACAAAACCCTCTACATTTCTGGCAGCCCGGCCAATTGTCTGAATCAAAGATCTTTCACTTCGTAAAAAACCCTCTTTGTCTGCATCTAAAACCGCAACTAACGAAACCTCTGGCAAATCCAATCCCTCTCGTAATAAATTAATGCCAATCAAAACATCAAAGGCACCTAATCTCAAATCTCTTAAAATTTCAATACGCTCCAAAGTTACTATATCTGAGTGCAGGTATTTCACTTTTATACCTTGTGCATGATAATATTTTGTGAGCTCTTCTGCTAATTTTTTTGTCAATGTTGTTACTAAGACACGTTCATTTTTTGTTGTTCGAAGCTTAATTTCTTTTAATAAATCTTCTACCTGAGTCGTTGCCGATCTCACTTCGACTCTAGGATCTACAAGCCCCGTAGGACGAATTACTTGCTCTACAGTTTTTCCACCAACTAAATCTAGTTCATAAGCACCAGGAGTTGCAGATACATAAATTGTTTGAGAAAGCGAAGCTTCCCATTCGTCAAAATTTAAAGGTCTATTGTCTAAAGCCGAAGGAAGCCTAAAGCCATGCTCAACTAAAGTCATTTTGCGCGCACGATCACCACGATACATCCCACCGATTTGGGGTACACTTACATGGCTTTCATCTATAAAAAGAAGCCATGGTTTAGGAAAATACTCCAATAAAGTTGGAGGTGCCACGCCCTCTTTTCTACCTGTTAAATGCCTAGAATAATTTTCAATACCCTGGCAATATCCAAGCTGCTCTAGCATTTCTAAATCATACAAAGTTCTTTGAGTAAGTCTTTCGGCTTCTAAGTTCTTTTCTAAGGATCTCAACTCCTGCAAACGCTCTCTAAGCTCAACCCGAACAGATTCGATTGCACGTTTTCTATTATCCGCTGTTGTAACATAATGACTAGCAGGATAAATAGCTACTCTGGGAATTGTTTGAAGTCTCAGACCTCTCAAAGGATCGATTTCTGAAATATTTTCTATCATATCTCCAAAAAATTCAATTCTTAGCGCCAAATCTTCTTCGTATGCGGGATAAACTTCGACTACATCTCCCCTGACACGAAATATCCCCCGATGAAAATCCACATTGTTTCTTTGATATTGTATCTCGACAAGTTTCCTTAATACATCTTGTCTCTTGATCTCTTGTCCTACTTCTAAATAAAGTAGCAGCCCCTCATAAGCTTCGGGTGAACCCAAGCCATAAATACAAGAAATAGATGAAACTATCAAAACATCATTTCTTTCTAAAAGTGATCTGGTAGCCGAATGTCTTAGTTTGTCAATCTCGTCATTGATTTGGGCGTCTTTTTCAATATAAGTATCTGTCTGTGGAATATAGGCTTCTGGCTGATAATAATCATAATAACTCACAAAATACTCTACTGCATTGTCAGGAAAAAATTCTTTAAATTCAGAAAAAAGCTGTGCTGCTAAAGTTTTATTATGTGAGAGGACTAAAGTTGGCAAATTCATTTCAGCAATAACATTGGCCATAGTAAAAGTTTTACCAGATCCAGTAACACCCAATAACACCTGGGATTTTTTTTCGTCTTTTAAACCTTGAACTAAAGCTTGAATAGCTTGTGGCTGATCACCTGTGGGTTTTAGCTGTGTTTTTAAAACAAATTTTTGTTTTCCAAATGACGGCATTTATTTGTATTCCCACGTTGTACCCTTGGAACTGTCTTTTAAAAGAACACCTTTGCTTTCAAGGTCTTTGCGAATACGATCTGCTTCTTGAAAGTTTTTATTCGATCTTGCCTGAGCTCTTGCTTTGATAGCAATCTTAATTTCTGAGTCTGTTGGACGTGCAAGATTTGGAGTTTTTGCAATTTTAATTTGCTCTAACTGTTTAAACATTTTACTTGGCTCGTCTAGTCCAAAACCTAAAACACTGCCTAAATCTTCTTCTAAAACTGCAATTAGAGCTTGCGCTCCCAAGTGAGAAGCCGGTGTAGCTTGCGCTAATGGTTCTGATAAAACTCTATTGAATTCTCTAATAAGATCAAATACGGAAGCCAATGCGCCAGAGACATTAAAATCATTAGCAAAATGATTTTCGATTTCTTTTTTTGTTTTTTCACTCTGTGCGACAAATTCGCCCCAAAGAGATTCAGCTCGCAGATCCGGTATTATGTTTTTTTTATTCAAAAGCTCTTTTGCTTTTGCTTTGGCATCATAAATGCGGTGGAGACCACTTAAGGCATGCTCCAGGTTTTCATCACTAAAATCTAAAACAGCACGATAGTGAACAGATAGAAGCATAAAACGTGTTACTTCTTTGCCATATTGACTCAAAATATTGCGAGCCAATAATACATTTCCAAGACTTTTTGACATTTTTTCTTTGTAGATATTAACAAAAGCATTGTGAAGCCAATATTTCACAAACGGTTTTTTTTGAGTAGCAGCCTCTGTTTGTGCGATTTCATTTTCATGATGAGGGAAAACCAAATCTTCACCTCCGTGATGAATGTCGATTTGATCGCCCATATGGCAAGTAGACATGGCTGAACATTCGATATGCCATCCTGGTCTACCATTACACCACGGGCTTTCCCAAAAAGGTTCACCTGGTTTGGCCGGTTTCCAAAGTGTAAAATCAAGTTGGTTTTTCTTTTTAGGATTGACTTCGATTCTGGTAATCACTTGCAATTCGTCTGCCTTCTTGTGAGAAAGTTTTCCATAATCAGGAAAACTCTCGATAGAAAAAAATACTTCGCCCTCATCTGTGACATATGCATGTTTGTTATCTAAAATTTTCTGAATCATATTAATAATTTGTGGCATATGCGACGTAACCGTTGTTTTCAAAGTAGGCTCCGCCATGTCAACCAGAGCAAAATCTTTTTCTACTTCTAACAAGTATTTTTTTGCTACATCAGCAGCAGAAAGATTTTCTCTTTTTGAAGTTTCGATTATTTTATCATCTACATCAGTATAATTTCGTACATAGGTGACATCATATCCTGCTTTTTTAAAATAACGATAAAACAAATCAGAAATCAAAGAAGCACGTAAATTTCCAATATGAACAAAACTATAAACTGTGGGTCCACAAGAGTACATCGTAAGCTTACCTGGAACATTAGTCACGAGTCGCTCTTTTTTTCGCGTTAATGTGTTATAAACTTTGATTTCTGGAATCTCTTTAGCCATCTAAAGCTTTCTTAACAAATTCAATTCTTTGTATCACCTTTTCTTTCCCTAAGAGAGGTAAAATTTTCTTAAGCTCCGGCCCATGTGTTCTCCCTGTAATGGCAATACGAATTGGCATAAAAAGCTCTTTACCCTTAGCTCCAGTTTGCATTGAAATTTTCTTAGAAATCATATCGATTACAGCGGGTGGTATGGTCTCAGAACAAGATTTTAACTCTTCTAATAACTGTTCAATAATTTGCAGTGACAAAGGCTGTTTTGCTATAGGTATGGCTTGTTCTTCGATAAATGGAGTTGTTTCAAAAAACAATGTGGCTTTTTCTGGTAATTCACTCAATAAGACTGCTTCACCCCTGACTGTGTCAATTACGAGTTGAAACCATGCTTGATCATCATTAACTAACCCAGCCTTATGAAAAAATGACTTTGCCCGGTTAGTGATTTCTTCAAGAGAGAAATGTCTCATGTAATACGAATTCATCCATTTTAGTTTTTCTATATCAAACACGGCTGGTGCTTTTTGCAAATCACTGAGATCAAAAATCTGAGTTAGTTCATCTAAAGAAATAATTTCAGGATGTCCTGATTTTGTTTTGTATCCCTGGGGGGGCCACCAACCAAGTAATGACAAAAAATTCAAAAGTGCTTCTGGAAAATATCCTTTATCCAAATAGTCATGGGTGGATACATCACCATTTCTTTTAGAAAGCTTTTGCTTGTCTTGACCCAGCACCATTGCAGTATGGGCAAATAGTGGTGGCTTCCAGCCAAATGCTTCATAAATCATGAGCTGTCTTACTGTGTTTGACAAATGCTCTTCGCCTCTAATAACATGAGAAATCTCCATGAGATGGTCATCAATGGCGCAGCAAAAATTATAAACAGGCATGCCAATTCCTGCCTCAACCTCTGTTTCTTGTGTGGTTGGAGTTCTAGTAATAAAAAAATCCCCTACCATCCCTGTTTTAAATGCAACTTGATCTCTTACCAGATCTTCGAGTACATAATCTTTTTCAATTACTTTGAATCTAAGCCCAGCTTTTTCCCCTCGTTGCAATCTTTTTTCTGCTTCAGCAAGAGAAATTTTGGCACAAGTACCATCGTAATGAGGTGTCCGCCCAAGCGTTAATGCAGCTTTCCGTTTTTGTGTAAGTAGTTCATCACTGCAAAAGCAATAATAGACTTTTTGTTCATCTAAGAGTTGCCTTGCATATTTTGCGTATATAAAAAGTCTTTCAGATTGTCTATAAGGACCAAACTTGCCACCCTCGCACGGGCCTTCATCAAATTTGAATCCTAAGTTTATAATATCTGAAATCATAAGAGTTTCATTTTCTTTTGTACTACGAACTTGATCAGTATCTTCAATTCTTAAAATAAATTTACCATTATTTTTTTTGGCAAAAAGCCAGTTAAAAAAAAGCGTCCGAACGCCACCCACATGGAGATACCCAGTGGGGGATGGGGCAAACCTAACTCTTACTTCAGAGCAATTTTTATTCATTTAAGCAGATTTTTATTTTTAAGAAGCAAAAATTGTTTGAATTTCTTGTTCAATCTCTTCTTCTTTTGTGCTCTTAGCTAACGAAATTTCTTTTACCAAAAGCTGTTTTGCCTGGTTGAGCATGTTCCTTTCACCATATGACAGATCTTTATTAAGTCTTAATAAAAACAAGTTCCTCAATACAGCTGCAATTTCATAAACAGAACCTGTCTTGATTTTTTCCATGTATTCACGATATCTGCGATTCCAAGTAGTTTGATCAATCTTGATAGTTCTATCTCTTAGTATGTCATAAACCTGTTTGACTTCTTTAGCCCCAATAACTCCACGCAACCCTACAACATTGGCATTTTCCATTGGAACCATAATAGTTACCACATTGTTGTTATCTACAACTTGTAAGACATAAAATCGCTTCTTCTTTCCACCTACATCTTTTTCTTCAATTTTTTTAACAACTGCTACTCCCCGTCCCGGATAAACTGCACTGTCACCAACTTTAAACACTAAATCCATCGCTCCTCCAATGCACTTAGTTATTCCCTCTATATATGGAATAACCTTTCATATTTTTAAGCGTATGTAACTTATCACATCACTATTAATGAGTCAACAAAATAAATTCAGAATAGCACCATAACTTATTAATTTTAAAGGATAATTAACTATTTTGTCACAAGTCCTAATAGTTCTTCTTCTTCTTCTTCGACATCTTCTTCGTCTAAAGAAGCTGGTTCGCTTGGGCAGCCTGGTTTGCCAGCAGCATTGCCAATACGGATATGAAAATGATTTCGATGTCCCCGAACATGTTTAATAATTTTTTTTAAATCAGACCATTTAGGGTCTGCTTTCGCAAAATGGGCTAATTTCTGTATTAATTTTCTATCTAAAAAAATTTTTTGAATACATGCGTAAGGGTTTTGAAATAATTTTTTGAGTAACCACCAATTTGTCTGAGCATCAAAAACTTGATGAAACCTCCCCGTAGAAGACTTGCCACCTTTGACTAACAGAAAACCTAAATCAACATCTTGTCCAGTGGTATGGGAACGATGCCCCCTTCTGCCACCTCTACCAGAAAGACATCCTCCCCTAGGAGCTGAAATATCGCCTATGACCAATTTAACATCTGAAAACTGTTCAGAAAAATACTCCTTATGAACTTCTTTTCCTAACCAATCTAACATATCAATCATTGCATTGGTTCCAAAATAAGTACATTTCTGCGGAGATTTGAACTCTATTTTATTCATTAGTGAAGACAACAATGGTCTTCCATTGACCAAAAAACCACTATTGACCTCACAAAAAGCCTGAAAAGTTAATTTTTTCAATAATTCATGATTAATAATTGCAGTAATATCTTTGCCCTGGTCCAAATTGGCGAGTTCTATATATTTTTTTTGAACTTCTGTCATTTCTTCACAATAACTTGACTTTGCTCGGCGCGGAGAACAACGAGGTCTACCTTTGGATTTTAAAGTACTTTTTCTGGGGCAACAATGATGACCATTAAACACAAAATCAGGGTTCCATTGAGCACAAAAGGCTAAATCAGCACTTAAAGATAGTCTCTCTAAAAAAGGAGAATCAGGATCACAAGAAAGGTTTTCGACAGCCAAGGACTGAATGCTAGGAAAGAAAGGAGACAAAGAAGGATGAAAAGAAGGATTTTCTTGACAAAATAAGTCCCTTGGGCAAAAAACAATAACTAATAAAACTAATTTATAAATAAATTTACTTGAAATAGCCATTAATATTCATTAAATACTTATATTATGTTAAAACAGGAAACATTCTTTCTTTTGGACCCTAAACATACAGATCGAGCTAACATAAAAAAAGAAAGAGAAAAAGCAAAAAAACTAAAAAAAACAACATGGTGGCTCACCCGTTTACAACAGAGGCTTTGTTATTATTGTCAAAACAAGTTCCCCTCCCATGAACTCACCATGGATCATATTGTCCCTATAGCTAGGGGCGGAAGAAGCACTAAGGGAAATATCGTGACCTCTTGTCTCAACTGTAATAGGGGGAAAAAATTAAAAATACCTGCCGAAACCTATCTTTAAAGGTCCTATAGCAACATTATTTATAATTTTAAACTTTTTTTGAAAAATTTCTCTTGGCAAAATGAAAAATTAAGGTTACACAATCACACATTATGAAACGTGGACGCCCAAAAGGTCGCTCTCGCGACAATCGTTCGTTTGGTCCGCTCGGAGATGTCATACGCAAACATCGTCTAGAAAAAAGACTTGGTCTTTTAGACGTTGCAAAAGCATGTGATTGCTCCGTGCAATTTATTTCTAACATTGAGCATGGCCGTGCGCCTCTCCCATGGGAGAAGGTCGGAGAGCTTGCTAGTTTTCTCAAGATTCCACTTGAGGAATTACAGGCTGCAAATCTTGCAATCCGATCTGACTTCAGGAGTTTTGTTAGCACCTCCAAAGGTGCTAAGGGAAATAGAGTTCCCACTCCTGCTGTACTCAGGGGCATGAAAGGCACAGCTTCTGCGATGGCTTTTACAGCTAGAGATACACAGCTGCAAGAAGTCATTCAGAAATATCAGTCTGCTTCTGACAAGTCTCGAAAGAGATTTGTAGGACAGGCTTTGAAGCTTTTAGTAACAGCCTGAGACCATAAGCGAAATGCATTGTTGTAGTTCGACTAGAAATATTATGAAACAGTGATGTGAGATAGTATCTCGCGCACTAGTTGATGAGAGCCAATAGAACGAAGAGCCTGAGCAATATCGTTCAATAGATCTTGAGAATCTTTTTTTGAATCTTTTGATTCTTTTCTTGGTTCTTTTAATGATTCGATTTGATCTAAAAGTGGCAAAATTGAGGATTTATCCTTAATTTTGCCTAATGCGATAATTGCCTGCCTTCTGACGGATAAATCGGGATCTCTCAGCAACGAAACAAGAAGCGGAACGCATTGTTGTAGTTCGATTAAAAACATTTTTAGACCTCCAGGATGGTTTTTAAATACTTCGAGGAGGTTGTTTTTGTTTGCTATAAGAGTGAGTTCCCCTAAAGCAAAAACTGCGCTTGAACGCATTAATGCCCGAGAGTGAAGAAGCATTGTCTTTAATACCTCAATCACCTCTATTTTGCCTGCGGTAAAAAGAGCTAGAGCCGCATTTGCTTTAATACGACTATTAAGACTTGTTAATTTAGGCAACAAAAGATCCAAGCATTCAGGAATTCTGACCTGCCCCAGTGCTTCGATAGTATTAGCAACAATACGATCCTGGGTGGAATCCAAATAGGGCGCTAATTTTAAAATTCTCTTGTCCACACATAATTTTCCTAAAGTTGAAATTAATACTGAAACCGTTTTTTCTGATGTTTCTATACTCAGACGTTCAAAAAGAATATCAATGATTTTGGAGTTGTCTGCGCTAACCAATTTACCTAAAGCACCAATCGCTGCAAAACGGACATCCTCTGACACATCAGAAATACAACCAATCACATAAGGAATAGCCTCGCTATTTCTAGATTGCCCCAGTAGCTCAAGACTTCGTTGCCTCATTTGAAAATCAGAAGAACTAATACTGCCTTTTAACTCACTTAGGTTTTTAAGTTTTATCAATTCATATACTTGTATTTCTTCTTCCTTGCCAAGAATTTTTACATTATGAATTTCTTCAAAATCCATTAAATCTTTGAGAGTGCTAGAAACGTTTTTTGTAAACACAATGCGAGTATGTTTTCCACCTTTAGAAAGCTTTTCTATACGACTTGCTAGGTTCACAACATCACCAATTACAGTAAAATCCATACGCTCTTTTGAACCTATAGGACCAGAAATAACTTCACCATGTGTGATACCGATACCAATGTCAATTTTTGCTTTTAGTGCCTCTAGTCGTTTTTGATTATACAAGGAGAGTTTGTCTTGCATTTCTAGAGCACAATAAATAGCTTGTACAATGGTGGTTTCCTTTAAAAGTTTTAAATCTTTCTCAAAAAATAATCTCTTTTCTGGCAAAGCATAAAACACAGCAAGTATACCATCCCCAATAAATTTATCTATCTCCCCGCCATGTTTAGTAATTACTTCGACCATTTGTGTAAAATAATCATTAAGCATAGATGTAATTTCTTCGGCTTCTAGGTTTTCGCAATGATTTACAAAACCGCGAATATCGGCAAATAAAATAGTAGCAGTTACTTTTTTACCTTGAGTCCTTGTTTTTTCTTCAAGATCTTTAGCTTCCATGACTTGACGATAAGTGGATTCAGAAAGAAATTTTCGTAGCTCTTTTTTCTTTTTAAGTTCGATAGTCATTTGATTGAAAGCAGATAAAAGTTCACTTATTTCATCAGAGCCACGCGCTGAAAGTACAACATCAAAATCTCCAGCTGTGACGTTTTTTAATGCGCTTACTAATTTTCTAATCGGTGCAACTAAAAGCTGGCTTAACAAAAATGCTACCGCTAAACCTAAAATCAACGACGGAAGCAGGTCTACAAGTATTTGTCTTTTTATTAGTGCTATGTTTCGGTTCAATGAAAAATAACCAAACATGTACTCCAAATAAAATAACGGATCACCACCTTCTGAACGATATAAAGTATGGACAGAAAACAGTTTCTCTTTTTGTCTATGTATTACTTTTCCAGCCTGATCTTTAGTTTTCAATTCTTCTTCTATTTCTTGAAGGATTTTTAATGGCACAAGAGTCGATAGGGGTTCAGCCGTGACTCTAAAAAGGTCTTTTTCGCTGTCAAAAATAATTGAATTTGTTCTTTTTGAAATAATTTTGATACCAATCAAATTTTCATTACTTGAAACTATATTTTTAATTTTTTGAATAAACTGATCTGAATAATTGAAATAAAAATAATTCGAAAAATCAGAAATAATCTGAGTTGAGGTAAAACGACTAAACTGCAATGATTCTTTTTCTATTTGTACAGATAACTCTCTTGTTTGCAGCGCCACTAATGAAAAATAAATAATACTGCCAGCAATTATATGGATAAATATAATTGTAATAATAAATTTTACTCTTAAATTTATCATTTTTTTAAATCTAACAAACTGCAATAAGAATTTAGAAAAGTTTTCTAAATAAAATAGCATGACGAATAACAAAAAAATTATCAAAATACCTGAAAGAAAATAAATAACGATTTTCTTTTTTAATTGAAAATCTTCGAATGAATATAAAACCACTATCTGCCCCGCTGGATATAAAGCAAAAAGACGAAAGCCGTCTTGAAAGAAAACAGGAGTATTTTCGCTTAATTTTGAAAGCAATTTATCTTTTAATTCTGAATCTAAAAAACCTGTTTGTTTTTCCTGTTTTGTAAAATCAAATAAAATCTGACCCGAGTGAGATATGATTTGTAAATTAACCAAATCTTTTACATTTGAAGTAAAATCTTTAATATGTGGAATAAATTTTTCATCATAAAAAAAATAAAATTCAGCTTTAAATAAATTCAAAACCTGTTCATTTTCTTGTTTTAATAATTCGTTTTTTTGATATGAAAACTGATTAATTTTATAGTTTTTATAAAATGAAAGCGCAACCATCCAGGCGATGGCCAAGCAAAGTACAAAAATAGCCGCCTTTAAAGTAAACCCTTTAGGGCGGTCGCAATTAAGTCCCACCATGGAATTTCAGTGTACCATGGCGGGACTTAAATTTAATCTGTTTAAAAACTGACTAA
>JACRAO010000056.1 GCA_016213345.1 Bdellovibrio sp.
ATTTTAAAAAATATAGAAGACATTACTTTAGAACATATAAAAATCAAAACGCCATCACATGACAAAGGAATATGGGTTGATCTAATGACCGGACAAAAAACTGGCTTTTTTTTAGATCAGTCTTTTAATGTTCAGCTTGTTTTACAAATATTGAAAAAAAGTGCTTTAATGCAATTGTCTGAAGTAAAAATATTGGATCTATTTTCTTACGCGGGGCAATGGGGTACGGCTCTAGGCAGTATTTTTCCGTCACAAAACGTAACAATATGTGCAGCAGACGCTTCGGAGTTGGCATTAAACTTTGCCAAAGAAAATTTGAACATTTATAACTTGGCTAACACAATCATCAAGTGTGATCTTCTGAAGGATTTTGCTTCTTTAGAGCAAGCAGCATTTGATGTTGTAATTTGTGATCCACCGGCATTGATTAAAAGTAGAAAACATATTTTTACAGGTCAAAAGGGTTATCTAAAACTAAACACTGATGCTCTAAAATGCGTTAAGCCTGGTGGTTTTTTTATGACTTGTTCTTGTTCCCGTTTGCTTTCTGAAAATGATTTTTTTGAAATTCTCAATCATGCTTCGATAAAGGCTAAAAGATCTATCCAATGGATTGGACGAGGGGTGCAATCACCAGATCACCCCATTTTAGCTAGTTTTCCAGAAGGGCAGTATTTAAAATGTTGGATTGGTGTTGTTTCTATGTCAAACTATTAATATCAATATATGACGTGGACTTCTTATAAAGAAAAAATAAAACAGATTTCACAACGCATAGTAGAAGCCCAGAAACCTATACGTATTTTAGATGCCATAAAATGGGATCCATCCATTGAACAGGCACTAATTGAAAGCAAGTTTCGTGAAATCCCCAAAGTAGATGCTGATTATTATTCGAAAATAGAATTAGGCTATGATCCACAAGAAAAAATTACAGAGTTTAGGGAACTTGAACAAGATATTGTAACCACCTTGGGCAAAGACGATGAATTGGGATTGCTTTTGAAAACAATTGTTCAAGAATATGCATTAGTAATTGAAATGATTTTAAACCGAGGCACTAAAAAATTTTGGGAATGCAGCAAAATACTCTATGGTTCACCGAAAGATTTCTTTTTTGAAGACACAAATAGAATTATTGATTTAGGACAGTTGCTTTACTCAATTCTGTCCAGAATTGACGACACTGCACTTGGCTCTCATTTTGACGAAGATGTCGAAGCAGAAGAAGTTGTAAATATTCTGAATGAGAGATTTCGCGATTATTTTATAGATGACCCTGTTAGAGCCAAATTATCAGAAGGAATTGTTGCTGATGCCTCAGCAGGAAGTGATGTAGTGCGAATTAAAGAAGGATCAAAATTTTCAATAAGAGATGTTGATATACTCGAAGTTCACGAAGGATGGGTTCATGTTGGAACCACTCAAAACGGAAGTGCCCAGCATATTGCAAAATGGCTATCAAAAGGGCCACCCAGATGTTCTGCCACACAAGAAGGACTAGCTGTACTAATGGAAATTTTTAGTTTTCGTAGCTATCCAAAAAGAGCACGACACATCAATGACCGTATTTTAGGCATTGATAAAGTCGAGGATGGTGCCAATATTTTAGAACTTATCGAATTTTATCGCACCGAAGGCTATTCAGAAGACGACTCCATGATGAGCGCCAAAAGAGTATTTCGCGGTGGCGTATTGGATGGTGGAGCACCTTTTACAAAAGACATTGCTTATTGCAAAGGGTTTATTCAAAATTATAATTTTATGAGAGCTGCCATTAGATCTGCATGGCCACAGCTAATTCCTTTTCTGTTTGTGGGCAAACTAAATGTGGACGATGTTCCATTGCTATATCAAAAATATAAAGAAGGAATAATTGATTCGCCGCGATATGTGCCTCCACAGTTTAGTGATTTAAATGGAATTGTAGTTTGGTTAAGTTTTTCCAGTTTTTTAAATTTGGTAGACATGAAAAGTATTCAAGAGCATTATGATAAATTATTTGAGAGGTACTTATGAAGCTCTATGCAAATGCAATTTTGATAATTTTTATGGTGTCTAGATTTTGTTTTTCTGCAGTACCACTGGCTACAGTTAACGGAAAGGTTATTACAGAACAAGACTTAGAACAAGCTCTTGAAGGCATGCAGGAAGGACACAAAAAAAACATTTTAAGTGATCGCATGTCTCGTGAGCAGCTATTGATGAGCGTTATAGAACAAGAGCTTTTGGTAAAAAAAGCAGTAGAAAAGAAATTTGATCAAACAGATGAATATAAAAGAGCAATGGAAGGTTTCAGAAAAAAATTTTTAGGAGAGCTTTTACTGCAAAAGGAGCTTGGCGCAAAAGTAACCCAAAAGGCTTTAAAATCATATTATGATGATCACAAAAGGAGATACACCACGGATTCGTATCACATTCAGCATATTTTACTTTCTACGCTTGAGGAAGCAAAAGAGATTGCAAAGAAAGTCAAAGAACCCGAAGCAGATTTTCAAGCTATGGCCGAAAAACACTCCAAGGACCCTTCAGCAAAAAACAATAGGGGTGATTTGGGCTTTATGGATATCAATAGTCCTTTTGTTACAAGTTTTAAGGATGCTGTGATCGGAGCAACAAAAGGGAAAATTTTAGGCCCGGTAAAAACAGCATTTGGTTATCACATAATTAAGATAATAGAGCGTAAAGATGGCAGAAAACTAAACTATGACGAAGTTGAGTATCTGATTCAAAACGAGCTTAAAAAACAACTTCGAGATGACTATTTGGACGAACTCAGAGAAAAAGCAAAAATAGAGTATTCGGCACCTAAGAAGTAAGAGCAGAAATCTGTTCTCCGTTACTGTTACCGAATTGTTACTGTAAGCTCTTTATCACATTAACTAATCAATATTAAAGAATATTTAAGCACAATCAATAGTTGACATAAATAGTCATAAATGCTAGATTAACTAAGTTCTTTTTAAGAGAGAGAAGCAACACAGTGTCGCACAAAAAGTGGACCGCTACTAAGGAGAACGATGTTAAGTCGCACAAAAATAGAAGTTGGATTAGGACTTTTATTACTCAGTATCCTAATTTATCAAAACCTTGAAAAACATAGCACCTTTAGCGTACGCCAAGACCCTGTCGAAAAATCTTTTAATCTAAAAACTCAAATCGAAGAAGATTTACAAAAAGCCCTTTATATCAACAAAACATCTCCGGACTACGCAACATGGAAACAAAGCGAATACTCAACAGAAGATGTATTTAAAAATATTCTAGCCATGAAATCAAAAGAAGGATGGAAAGTGCTTTGTCATAGTATTTTAAAATTAAAACCCGAAGACTTGGTTTTTTTCACGCAGGAAATCGCCCGCCCAGAATACCAAAAATACCTGCCTGAGTCTTGTTTGTGGGAATCGAAAACCCACACTCAAGACTCACAAGACTTTGAACAGATATCTCAATCTAATGTAAAAAAACAAATCCATTTATATTTCAGTCCATTTGAAAAACGGTTTCTTATCAATACAACTAAAAATAAACAGAAAAAAACTTTTTTCAACCATGTACAAATTACGGTTAATCCATATCAAGATCCTCTTTTCATAAAAGGCAATTTAAAACAAAACGAATTTGCCCTAACCTTTGCGATCAGATCTCCACTGAATGCGCATAAAGAACGCATATTACACCAAATGTTAAAAACTTTTTCTAAAAATCAAATTTTCACCACATTCTTTACTACAGAAAAAGAAATCCTAGAAAATCCCTCTCTCTTCTTCGAAATTCTAAGCTACGGACACTCAATTGGTATTTTAAACTATACGAAGAACAACGCTCCTTCCATCTCAGTTCGAGACACTGAAAAGCAAACCTTAAAAACAAAAAAAATGGTTTTAGAAATGCTGAAAACAAAACACACTCTCTGGCGCCGCTCAGCTAGAGAGACTTTTTATTATCAAATCCCGCCTATTATAAGTTTTGATACCAATGATGCTCCAGATAAGTTACACACAATGTTAAGAAAAAATGGTCTAATATGGCTAAGCTGGAATATTGATGCCAACGACTGGAAACTAAGAAACCCGAAAACTCTCTTTAAACATCTTTTATCTGAAATGGAAAATAACGGCAAAGGCGTCATTCGCTTTCAGGATATAAACGAACAGACCGCTATTATCTTACCAAAACTTTTGAATGAATTTAAAAAGAAAGAATACAAAAACGTAAGTTTTTTAACACATCCCAGTGTAATTTCCAAAAACACACCTCCCACAACTACGAAGCACTTGATTACTCGTATACCTTAAATCATCTTAAATAACCCACCAAACTGGCATTGATGCAATTTGTGGGGATAGTATTCGTGGTTTTCCATCAGAACAAATAATGAGCACTTTAGATTGAGAGTGATGCCTCAAAAAACTCTTAGCACTTGCAATAGAACTCGGTAGCGGATCGGAGTCAGGGTTTGCAATTAAGCCTAAAGTGCCGTAACGAGTTTTAATTCCAAAAGGGACAAAAGCTCCGCCTCTTGTCTTGAATTGAAAAAACTGAGGTATACTCTCAGGACGGTATCTAAATTGTGGTAGTACACATGAATGAATCAACCGAACTATAGTTTTTTGATCCATTTGTTGTACAAAGCCAATCCTGCTAAGCAAAAATGAGACAAATCCCTGGTCTTCAAAATAAAAGGTGGGTGTATTAAGCCCTCCGGACGCTGGCAAAGTCCGTATCAAAAAAATGCCCTCAAGAGCAAAAAGCAGTCGTTTTAGTGTAAGTGCTGAAATTCGTGTTTTTCTGGATAAACTGGCATATTCAAATGGCTCTCCTTGAGCTTCTGCTAATACGATAACCAGATTTTTTAGTGTTGGATAAGGAATTGATGTTTCAACAATGAGTCTTAAATCGCGGTCTAATACTGTTTCGAGATGATCTGCCCATTTCTTAAGCCTAATTTCTGGTGATCTAAAAAAGCAAATTCCAGGAAGTCCACCAGTGTCAAGATAGTAGAGTAAGTTTGTTTTGGTCATTGTTGCATGCGGACAATGCTGAGCTAAAATCTTTTCTAAAGAGCCTTGCAATATTTTTAACACCAAATCCGGGAGTGGCCGTCTGTAAATTTCACTTATAGTTAACGGGTATACTTCGACGTTTGCAATGCGGCCAGTCAGTGATTCCTTAATGGCTTTTCTGCTGCTAAATCTAACAGAACCAGTTAATAAAAATTGGCCAGGTTTTTTGTTAATACGTACATGGTCTTTGAGGCTTGGAAATATTGCATGACAAAGTTGGCATTCATCAATAGTAAAAGGTGATTTATGGCCAAGTAGATAATTTATTGGATCCAAGAAAGCTTTTCTCAGCTGAATTTCGTTATCAAAAGTAATGTATTCGTTTCCAATCTTAGAAACTAACGTAGTTTTTCCAACCTGTCTATGACCAATTACACCCACTATTGCACTATAAGTAAGTGCTTTGCGAATATGTGGTTCTACATATCGTAATCGTTGATGAGGCATTGAGAAAATTTACTCCTTAATATGTATTGTAATACAATAATCCCCTCCTGTCCAACTCGAACCCCCCCCTTATATTTTAGACAGGAGGGCTATTGCTTACGCGCTACTAAACTAGCAATCGCTTCTTTTCCATTATTTGTTTCACGATAAACTAAAATCTCAAAATCCTTAAAAGCTTCCCTCAGCTCTCCTATTTTTAATAAATAATCCTTAGGTATACGCTGCCCTTCTTTGTTTTTAAGCTGCTCCTCAGTATAAGTTTCAAAAACTACAATCCCGCCTTTTTTAAGCCCCTTTTTTATCTGTGGGAATAGCGAACGCTGAAGATAATAAAAATTCATTATCACCTCATAATAATCTGATTTAATTGTATAAGTATTTAGATCAGCATTAATGGCCAAAAGCTTGCTTGTAACATTATTATCTCGAGCAAGCATTTTGGCTTTTTGCAGTGCCACCTCAGAAATATCTACACCCTCTACAATAAAACCCTTCTTGGCTAAATAAATGGCATTCCTGCCCTCACCCATTGCAATATCCAATGCCTTGCCAACAGGAAGCAAGTTGACATGTTCCTTTAAAAATAAAGCCGGTTCCTTACCAAAAATGTATGTCTTTGTTTTATACTTTTTGTCCCATTGTGAGCGATCCTCTTCTGAGTCATCGCCAGTAACCATCTGATATTCCGTCTTTCCCCTGGAGCGGGTTTCATCAGAAAAACAAGTAAAATTAATAGTAAATGACCATAATAAAGAAATTGACAAAATTTCTAGACATTTATATATATACAGCATGTTTGGTATTTCAGGCGAACATCTTTTGATTTTAGGCATAGTGCTCCTTATTTTTGGTCCAAAAAGATTACCAGAGTTAGGTAACACTTTAGGCAAAGCTATCAAAAATTTCAAGGATGCAATTTCAGGTGTCGAAGAAGCTCAGTTCAAAAGATTAGGTGAAGATCAAAAGCCCAAAGAAACTCTACAGACTGGGGTTTCTCCTGATACCACAACTACTGAGAAAAAATAAAACAAATAGACAATTAAATCTCATTATGTCATTTTCAACTTGTCTTTATGACAATGCAAAAATTAAAAAATATCATACGTTATATCGCACCAAAAGTACTTTGGGACGGTGCTAGATTAGTAAGAATTCGTACAAATAATATACTTTTTAAGGCAAGGTGGGTTAAACATACCTATGAAGGTTATGAACTGAGCGTTTACATAAGCGATCCGATAGCAAAAGAGTGGTACGATAAATCTGACTGGAAAAACCAACCTGAATATAGTTTACTTAAAAAGCACCAACTAAAGTCTGGATCAACAATCTTTGACCTAGGTGCACATCAAGGAGTTATCGCCTGTATACTTGGAAACATAATCGGCAACAATGGGCAAATCATTGCAGTAGAAGCAAATCCTAAAAATGTAGAAATTGCAAAAAAAAACATCAACGCAAACAAACTAGCAGAGGTTATCTTTCCTATTCATGCGGCTGTTGCTGCACATAATGGATTTCTTTTTTTTAATGAAAATTTCAATGGACAAGTGTGCAATAATGGAAACAGGTTAGGTAAAACACAAGTCCCTGCTATCGCTATTGATAGTTTAACAGAAAAATATGGTAGACCAGACATTGTCGTAATAGATATTGAGGGCTACGAGTGCTCAGCCCTAAATGGTGCTACTCAAACATTAAAATTTTTGCCAGATTTTTTTATAGAAGTCCACTCACACCAAGAATTGAGCAAATACGGTGGTTCTGTTTCGCAGTTGTTAAATTTTTTTCCAGATGATAAATTTGAAATTTTGCTATGGAATTATGATAAATCTTCTGGATTTGTTCAAAAAAAGGATTTCAATCTAAATACTAAAAAACCATTTTCTCTTTTAGCATTAGCTCGTTACAATTAACAGATAAGATGACGACCATTAATCCACTCTAGATTAAATATAGTTTATTCAATGCGTTATAAATTGGCTTAACTTAAACTTTACAAATAATTTTTGTGATGAACTGGCGAGCAGTCACTACAGAGAGGTTTGGTAATTTCTTTACTTTAAGAAGTGCTTTATCGCCTGTGACTAGATATTCTGCTTGTCCAGCAAGAGCTGCTGCAATAAATTGGTCATCGTCAGGGTCAGAACACAGTTGACGCATAAGATGCACAGGCGTGACAAAGTGGGCATGGATTTGAATATAATTAAGCATTCTCTCTATATCAAATCCAGGATATTTCTTATCTAATTCAGCGAGTGTTTGGCGATATTCATCAAATATTTCTGAAGTAACCACAAGGCAATATTGTTCCTGTTGCCAAGCTTTCAAAATAAAAGCAGGGGGACCGCTGTTCCAAAAAATACCAGAAGCAAGAATATTGGTATCCAAAACAACGTTCATCGATATTTTTTTCTACGAGCTTTACTGATTGCCTGTTTAATATCAGATTTTTTCATCCCAACCTTCCTGGCATGGGCTCTGGTCTCGACAAGCAAGGCCTCAAATTCTTCCGACTCTGGGAGTTCAATTAACTTAATAAGAACAGCATTGTCCTTTTCACTGGCGCTAACAACAAACTCATCTCCTGATTTAAAACCCAATTTGTCTCGGATAATTTCAGGAATAACCAACTGTCCCTTTGATGAAAGCTTAGTTGTGCCAATAACCATAGCGAAAATCTCCTAATTCTTACTAGTAAGATTATAACAATTATACTTTAAAATCAAGACCTATGAATTGATTCTGCGCAATATCTCAGTTAAAAGGACAGAAAAAATAAAACAAATAGACAATTAAATCTCATTGTGTCATTTTCTACAAAAAGATAAAATGACGACCATTAAACCACTCTGGATTAAATATAGTTTATTCAATACGTTAGAACTAGTTCTAACACGCGCTGGAGATACATTCATTAGTTTAATATTACTTTGGTTTTTACCTATAGAGCTGTTCTCTAAATTTTCTATTGCACAGGCTTTTATTGCTCCATTACTATTGTTTTATATCGCCCCAGAAACAATCCTATATAAAGTATATAACACATGGATACAAGACACACAGGAAAGTTTTCAATCCAAGATTTTAGCTTTAAGAAGTTTTAGCTGGTTAAAAGGATTAATAACTTTATTTTTAGCTATTGTGCTATCTTTTGTCGTGCCATTAAATGAACACAAATTACACACTTTTATTATTTTTATTTGGGCGTTTGCTCTACACACTTCTGCACATCTGTATAGCACTGATAGAGAATTTCTGAGATTAGCACTTAAATTTGGAGAATTAAACTTTATTACCTGTTACCAGAAACTTGTGTTTATAATGGGCACCTTACTCTGTGTGTTGGTATTTAATAAAAATATCATTTCATTTGCTATTATGGGAGTTTTTGCTGCAATTTCTTCGGCTTTAATAGCAAAGTATATTGTTGATAAAAATTTATTTATAAAACAATCATACAAAAAACAGAATTTGAAACAAAAATCAAAAATCATTTTTGAAATAGTAAAAAGTTTCTCTTTTTGGCAACACCTTTCAGGCATAATACAAAACTGGGTACAAACAATGGATTTGTTTGTTTTAGGCATTTTTGGATTTCCCATTAGAACTGTTGGTTTATATGCAGCTATCCTTAAGCTTGCAAATTTTTCTTATATGATTCCTATGACACTTTCAAATACTTTTTTAGTTTGGATTGGTAGAAGATCAAAAGAAGCTTTAGAACAAGAAAAAAAAATCTTATCTCGCGGAACGGTATGGCTAATAATGACAAATATTTTACAATTTTTTCTCTTCTTAATACTTGCACCGTTTATTATCAAAATTTTCTCACACGGCAGGTGGTCGGGTGAAGAACAAAGCCTTATGTTCAATTGGATAAAATGGATTTTAGGAGGAGCAGTTTTGTTTAGCTCATGTTTTCTATTTTCATCGTGGCTAATGGTTAGAGATAATGTTTATAAGGTTTTTATCAAAATTTATCTGCCATGGGGGGTTGCGTCATTGGTCGTTTATTCTTCTGCTGCTTATTTTGGGGGGTTAAAATGGGTAGCTATAGCTAACGTACCAGTAGCACTCATTTTTTGTGTTAACCTATTAAGAATACGCCATATTGAATCCAATTGAAAAACCGGCTCTAATGTGTTTTAACTGATTTATAAGATGGGAACTATTAGCCAGCTTGATGAAAAGAATTTTACAAAGTATTTAAATAGACATGAGATTGATGCCATTGTTCAATCCTTGGCTAATCAAATCAATAGAGACTACGAGGGCAAATCTCTGATTTTAGTCACTGTCCTGAAGGGTGCCATTGTCTTTATTTCAGATTTTATCAGGCATCTTAAGCTTAATACAGAAGTTGAGTTTGTAAGACTCTCAAGTTACGGCAAGGCACTTACTTCTAGCGGAACTGTCACTATAATCAAAGACATTCAGACCGATATTCGTGGCAAGCATGTTTTAATTGTCGAAGAAATCATTGACAGTGGTCGCACGCTAAAATTTCTCTATGAAAGAATAAAAAATGCAAACCCAGCTTCTATTGAAATAGCAACTCTGCTGGACAAGACTTCAAAACGCGTCGTAGAAGTCCCGGTAAAATACACAGGCCGTGTAATAGATGACCAATTTCTTGTGGGTTATGGCCTAGACCTAGAAGAACGCTGCCGAAACCTACCTGATATTTATTATCTAAAATATCCCAATTAACCAAAGGGACATCGGTTTATATAATAATTTCAAATAGTTACATTAAAAAAACTTGCCACTAATAGTGTAAACCAATAGGTTAAGTTTGAGTAAATAGTTTCTTTGTCTTGACTGTAAGTATAAAGTATGTACAATAAAAACTGTGCATATTGAGTGGGATTCTGCCAAAAATAAGTTGAATATTAGAAAGCACGGAATTTCATTCGAAGAAGCTCAGACGGTATTTTTTGATCCACTAACTCAAGTTGCCAGCGATCTCTATCATTCAGAAAAAGAGTCTAGATTTTTGGCAATTGGTTATAGTTCATTTCATAGGTTATTGATTGTGGTTCATTGTTTCTACACAAATGACGAAGTGGTTCGAATTATTAGTGCAAGACAGGTAACACGAAATGAGAAAAAACAATATGAGGAGGGTTTATGAAAGAAAATTACAATCTTAAAAAATTAAAGTGGAAAC